>JACMKO010000385.1 GCA_014380065.1 Leptolyngbya sp. ES-bin-22
CATCACAAAGAGCGATAATTTGATTTACAAACGCCTTTAGTTCTGGGCAAGCTTGAATAGCAATCATCAGTTCGTTTTTCTTCAAAATTTTGGCTCCATGAATGGGCTTGTCGTAGCTTGACTGTCTTCCTGATTCAAAAATTTCCTTAATCCAGTAAGAAGGAGGTTTTTGGTGATTCACAGTTTCGGGAGAACCACTAGGAGCAGAGCGATTATGTTTTGCTAAGGATCTGATGGTTTCCCAGTATGGAAGAAGCCATGCTTCAAAATCATGTAGCGCTGTGTGGGGATAAAACTTGGGATTACTCCCGACCCATTTCATCATTTTTTCTTTAGCATCAGTGGCATCTTGAAAATCTTTTGTCCCTGTATAAACATCTGTCAGCGCAATCACAGCATCATGCGCACTATTTCCACTGAGTAGATTTTCAACGACACGCCTGAGCTTCTCTTCTTTGGGAATTCGACCATTTTGTGGAATAAACTTGAGTCTTGGCATTTGTTTCCCCAGACGGGTTTGAAGAAACTCACATAATTTTTCTTTAAAAGCTACCTCAGTAGCCCCTTCAACCAAAATAGCAATTTTCACGGACGACCACCCATCAAATTCATCGCCCAAACTTGGTCTAGGCTGTAATCTTCCAGCCATTTATCCAAATCAAGAGTATCTGCCCAAGTCATTCTTGCATCACCTTCTTCAAGGTCGCAAATTAAAACTTCACGTGGCTCAAGAAATCTGATGAGCCGATCTGAATGCGTTGCTACTATAAGCTGTGTGTGTTTTGAAGCTTCTCTCATTAAATACACTAAATGTCTTAAAAGTTCAGGGTGTAAGCTAATTTCTGGTTCATCTAGCAGAGTTATTGTTGTCAAGCTTTGGCTTTGTAGGAGAGTAACCAACCAAAGGAAGCGTAGTGTCCCTTCTGATAGCTCATGAACATATATAGGTTGAGAAAAATTTTTATCCGTCCAAGTCATGGAAATAGTTCCTGCTGCAACTGGAGGAAAATTTAGCCGCTCAAAGTCTGGAAACGCTATAGAAATAACGTCTTTAACCATTTCAAAGCGATCTCTATCAGTTTCTCGAAGATCATAGAGACAGGAAACTAAGTCTTCGCCACTGGCACCAGGTAATTTCGCAGGGCGCATTGCTTGAGGTAGGCGAATTGGGCTATTCTCCGAAACATCAAGTGCTCCGTAATAGGTACAGGAAGCTAGAGCTTTCCTTAAGCTCTCAGGTTCACGATACATCTTAGGAACCTGAGAAAGTGACGTTTCAAGATGATCGTGTTCCCAATCCGGTGGTAGAAGCTTCCGTTCTAGCTGACTAAAGTATCTAATATCTAAGCCATAGGATTCAATGTATTTGAACGGTTCAGGTGCAGTCGGATCATTCTGTTGCGTTAAAGTTTCCTTGCTGATTTCGTAGGATACACCTTTAGGCGACAAAGTTAAGTTGTACTTTAAGGGTCGCCTATCTGGTACTTTCATTGAAACTGCAATTTCAAGCTCATACGCTTTCCCTCTAGTTAAAATTTGGTTTAAACCACCTTTACTTTGTAGCGTCTTAGGTAAATTGCCATTAGCGGAAGCAGCTAGCACTGAAAGTACGTCTAGAAAAGAGGTTTTCCCCGCTCCATTCGCTCCAATCATGACAACAAGATCTCTCATCCCAAGATCAACCTGTCGAAGGCGGCGAAAGCCTCTTATTGATATATTTTCAAATCTTTCCATAAGACTAGTGATTACCACTGACAGTAGTCAAACTTGCCCAAGTGGCAAGGTCTAGATCACCCTCAGTATATCTACGATTGGGATAAAACCAAGTGAGTGGGAGAACCTTAGGGAAAGGCGCAGAAATAAGCTACCAATCAACGCGGGAATCCTGGTAGGGGCATTGCAGTGGAATGCCCCTACGCTGCTGGGATAGTATTTACCCGCAAGTCCCTTACCATCCCGCCTCAATCTGCCTCACAGCCGTCAACGCCGAATAGCTCACACCTGCCGTCCCCTCCCCTGGATGGGTTGAGTCTCCCACTAACCAGAGATTCCGAATTGGTGTGCGGTTTGCAAAGCCAAAGGGACCAAACGTGGGCACTCGCTGACCAATGCCACCGACCGCACCCCGATCGCGCCCCGTAAAGTGTGCAAACGTCCGAGGAGTCGCCGCTTCGACATGTAAAATCGTCTCCTCCGTTAAGTTAAAGAACTGGGCAAGATGGGCGATCGCCTCCTCGGTGTAACGCTGCTTGAGTGCTTTGTAGAAGTTTTGAGTTTTGAGTTTTGAGTTTTGAGTTTTGAGTTGTTGCTGGCTTTCAACTCCCCACTCCCCATTCTCCACTCCCCACTCCCCACTCCAAAGCTCCACATCCGTAAACGACGACGCAATAATCGTTGCCTTGCCTGCGGGTGCCCGACCATCACCAGGACGGCTAACCGAGACAAAGAGCGAGTTGTTTTCGGCGATCGCGCCCTCGTAGTCATACAAAAACTGAAGATGAGGCGGACAGTCTTTGGGAATCGCGCGTTCGTCCACACCCAGGTACACCACAAACGCACCAGAGCTGGGCGGCAGTTTGTCTACCCGCTGCTGGTAGAGGTTTGGAGCCTGATCGCCCAGCAGTTGCATCAGGTTTTGCACCGTCACATTTGCCACCACATGATCGGCTGGCTCTGTCCACACCTCATCTGTTTTCTGATTGCGAATTGCCACCCCTGTCACCTTGCCGCGATCGGTGTGAATCGCTTCAACCGTGTGGCGCATGAGCAGTTTGCCACCGTCACGCTTTAAAGCAGCAACGAGGCGATCGCTCAACGCCTGCATACTGCCGTGGAGGTGAAACAGTCCTTGTGGCTCCTGAGAAACCCCCAATGCTGTTGCCGCATAAAGTAGAGCCGTTTCCTCTGCCTCGACCTGCGAATACAGCTTAAGCTGCAAATCGAGGAACGTCCGTAGCCGCTGATTATCTGCCAAGCCGTAGCCGCGCAGGGCATTCCCCACGGTTGAAAACATGTGCGGCAGCGTCAGAAGTGTATCGGGACGAACTGCCTTTGTTAACTGCCACAAATCCCACAGATTGCGTGGCGGCAAGACCGGATCGCGTGCCTGAAACGCCCAACTGTAGCGGAACAAGTCAGACAATAATTGCCAGAACGGTTCGCTGCCCGGAAACTGTCGCTGGCGTTCGGCTTGCCATCGCTGTGGGTCACGCCAAACGCTAATCGGTTCGGTTTCACCGGGTAAGTAAACTGCACAGGCAGGATCACAATGCGTTGCAGTGGGCAGGTCAATCTCCAACTCTGAGAAAATCCTGTGATGAATGCCGCCTGGTTCTAAGCCAGCCACTTGTGTGGCACCCACATCAAAGGTAAAGCCCTGACGCTTGAACGTTGAAGCACAGCCACCAGGCACGATCGCCTGATCCAGCACCAGCACCGAATAGCCTCGATGTGCCAGCAACGCGCTTGCGGTCAACCCGCCAATACCTGCGCCAATGACAACCACACGAGGAGAATAAGAGCGATCGCCCCGTCTACCTGACATATGTACAATTTACAGTTCTTAATACTTCCATCTTAAAGCTTCACGCTCTGCATAGCTTTGCCAGCGCAGATGGATGCGATCACCTGCTGACATACTATGAAACCCTATGAATTTAACGCTGTAATGCCCCAGCCTTGTCCAGCAAACATCCGGTTCAGATTAAGATAGATAAAGCTTCCCCCATCGAAGGGCACTGCATGACTTCAACGCTGATCAAATCTGCGGCTCACAAACTGAATACGCCAACCTTCCGCCGTCTTGCAAATGGGCTGACGATCATCGCCGAACAGGTGCCCGTTGATGCGGTCAACCTGGATGTCTGGCTTAACGTTGGCTCTGCGGTTGAATCAGATGCCATTAACGGCATGGCGCACTTTCTCGAACACATGATCTTTAAAGGCACCGCAAAACTCCAGAGCGGTGAATTTGAGCGACGCATTGAGCAACGGGGAGCCGTAACCAACGCTGCCACCAGTCAGGATTACACTCACTACTACATCACAACTGCGCCCCAGGATTTTGCTGCTCTGGCACCCTTGCAACTGGATGTGCTGCTGAATGCCAGCATTCCTGACGATGGGTTTGAGCGCGAGCGTCAGGTTGTGTTAGAAGAAATCCGTCGATCGCAAGATAATCCCCGTCGTCGCACCTTCCAGCACACCACTGAATTAACGTTCGATCAACTACCCTATCGCCGCCAGGTGCTTGGACCGACCACTGTCATTGAGCAACTCACGGCTCAACAAATGCGTGACTTTCACCAGCACTGGTATCGACCGCAGGCGATGACCGCGGTGGCGGTTGGCAATTTGCCTGTAGAGGAGTTGATCCGCATTGTTGAAGAAGGGTTTGCGCAAGCGGTCAGCGGCCAGCGGTCGGCCAAAACTTCCCACCCATCCACTCCCCACTCCCCACTCCCTACTCCCCACTCCCTACTCCCCGAAGCCCCCTTCCAACACATTGTGCGCCGCGAGTTTACCGATGCAAGTCTTCAGCAGGCACGTCTGGTGATGATTTGGCGTGTACCAGGGCTGAGTGATCTTCAGCAGACTTACGTGCTGGATGTGCTGGCATCCATTTTAAGCCACGGACGGACGACGCGGCTGGTGCAAGATTTGCGGGAACAGCGAGGTTTGGTGTCGAGCATTTCTGCCAGCAACATGACCTATCGCCATCAAGGCGCATTCTACATTTCGGCACAACTGCCTGCCGAGCACTTAGATGAGGTAGAAGCGGCGATCGTCCAGCACATCCGCACCTTACAAACAGAGCTAGTGAGCGACGCAGAAATTGCCCGCATTCGTACCCGTGTTGCCAACCATTTCATTTTTGGCAACGAAACACCGAGCGATCGTGCGGGTCTCTACGGTTACTACCAAACGCTTGTGGGTGATCTCTCGGCTGCACTCGACTATCCCACGCGCATTCAAGCATTGAATGCCGAGGTCGTCCGCACGGCTGCTCAGACGTATCTTTCGCCTGATGCGTATGGTGTGGTTGCCATTAAGCCAGAGGAAGTTGTTAGTTGCTAGTTTTTAGTGGTTAGATGCAGGTTTAGCGACCAAAAACTAACACCCAATAACTTCTCCATGTGGAATCAGCTTGCTGCACACATTAGCCGGGTGACTGGAACGCCGTTTGAAGTGAGCGATCGCCGCTCTGTGGGTGGTGGCTGCATCAATCAAGGCTACCGGGTTTCTGATGGCAAAACTACTTACTTCGTCAAGCTGAATCACGCCTCAGAGCTTGCCATGTTTGAGGCAGAGCTGGCAGGCTTACAACAAATGCAAAACACGGGCACGATTCGGGTGCCGACTCCGATCGACTGTGGCGTTGGCGGTGACAGTGCCTACATTATTCTGGAATGGCTCGAATTAGGGCGAGGCAACGATCGCGCTTGGGAAAGCATGGGGCAACAGCTTGCTGCCATGCATCAGGTCAACGTAGCTGAAAAGTTTGGCTGGGAGCGCAACAACACGATCGGCTCTACGCCCCAAAGCAATACCTGGACGACAGATTGGACAACGTTTTGGGTGGAACAGCGGCTTGGCTACCAGCTAAGGCTAGCGCAGCGTCGGGGTGGTCATTTCCCAAGGCAAAACCAATTGCTGGCAGCAGTGCCTCAACTGTTAGCAAGGCATACACCAAAGCCATCACTGGTGCATGGCGATTTGTGGTCAGGCAACGTTGCTGTGACGGAAGCGGGAGAACCTGTACTGTTTGATCCGGCGACGTATGTAGGCGATCGTGAAGTAGATTTGGCAATGACCGAACTTTTCGGTGGGTTTCCTGCCAGCTTTTATCGTGGCTATAGCCAGGTTTTGCCTTTAGATGATGGCTATCAGCAGCGCAAAACGCTCTACAACCTTTATCACATTCTCAATCACTTCAACTTGTTTGGCGGCAACTACGAAGCGCAGGCAAACCGCATGATCATTCAACTGCTTCGATGAGCCGCGAAACAAGATTGCTAGTCCAGATGCCATAAACCTGCAACAAACCATTTAAAGCGGTTGCTACGAGAGCTGTGGAATCGAATGGCATGGCAGCTCTGAGATTCGTTCTGCCTCTTGAGACCATGCCTCAGTTGAGAGTAGAAGGCTGGCTGTATTGAGGTTTACCGGATAGGGTGGTTCCTGCAAAGACAATTTTGAATCTCTAGCCTTTACCTTTGTTTTTGCTTTCACTAGGCTCACCACCCAGGGCAAAAATGCCAACAGTTCCTCAGGTAAGACAGTTAACTCAAAGTGCCAACCCTGATTCATGCCTTGATGAGGCTGATCGCGTTTGAAAAACGTAATGCCACCCGCACCTTTGTTAATAGAAACTCGAAGAATAAACGGTCGTTCCGTTAGGAGACTATCGGGGGCTGTATAGGCGTAAATGCTGACATAATTCAGATGTTCTTGCTCGTCAACCCAAGACGCAATGGAGGAACTTCTATTGTACGAGCTACCGCTAATTTTCACGGGCACATTCATTTCAGCGGCAAAAAGCGTGTAGAACTCACGTCTTAAATTTGAAACCATTTGTACTGCTTCAGGAGTCACACGCTACCTACGCCTCTTAAAAAAAGCTGAATTTAGACCATCGACTTTGTTAGTTATCAACCTGTTAAATATTGACTTTCAATAATCGGATGTAACGAATTAGCAAGCGCTTAGAAAACCACGATCGACATGCAATCGAGGCTCGACTCCAAGCGCTTAGTGATCGATTAAAACCGTGTCATTCGCTCAACACTTCTACAGCCCTAATCTAACGAAATTTCGTTACATCTGTATCTGAGCAAATCAGATTAACGCTGCTTAAAGCCAACAGCCCACCCCATTTCAACGAAGAAAGTTGGAGCGGGCTTCTGACAACAATAGGGGTGTAGTGAGTCTTAGTAACGTGAACGCTGCCTACGTTGCTTGTGCTTGGCGATCGCCTTGCGCTTTTCTTTTTCCAACGGTGTTTCAAAGTGCCGTTTTTTCCGCATATCTTGAAAGATTCCCGCCTTGGAAACCTGGCGCTTAAATCGTCGTAGAGCGGATTCAATGCCTTCGTTCTCGCCAACTACTATCTGGGTCATGCTCATCCTCCAATGGAACAGGTCGCTACAAGCTACTGGACGTTAGACCACGGACTGGAGGGAAAGGCTAGACAGGCATCAACGTTTGACCTGTGGCGCAATTATCGGTTAGTCCATACTCTAAATTAGTAAGTCTAAAGTCCAATGCTGGAGCATAAATAGAAAGTCTCTGACAGAGTAGAGCAGTTGCTTTTGATCTGCCAGAGACTCTGAAAATTAAGCTTTAAGCATAACGCCTTAATAACGGCGACCACCGCCACCGCCACCGCCACCACCGCCGTTATCATCACATTGCTAGGCCGCGGCGTAATCGCCG
>JACMKO010000386.1 GCA_014380065.1 Leptolyngbya sp. ES-bin-22
CAATAACCTTGCCATTTTCCTCCATAATAAAGTCGATTTCATCACCAGCCTGAAGCTTGAGAAAGTCTAGAACTTCCTTTGGGATCATTGTTTGCCCATCGGCTGAAACAGTTGCTTTTGTCATAGGTTTAGTTCCTGAGAGACAGTGGTTCAAAGCCTAGAGCGAGAGCGGTTCGGCGGGAATGATGTACATTAAGTTAGAGCCTTCGGGCTGAGGTTCCTGGGGCGCTAACTGAAGCCAATCGTGGAAGCTGATACCAAGTTGCGCGATCGCTTTCACCTCCATCTGATACGCCTCAAACCGATAATTGGTCTCAATAATTGATTCCATATTCATCATCGCTTGATGCGGAAGTGTTGAATCCAGCTTGGATATATTTTGGAATATCAAGGTTTAGAGTTAATGGACTCATGGTGTTTCCTTACCATTGGTTGGGCGATCGCAGTTCCTTTCTGGACTCTTTAGTAAACCCACTTTGCAATGCTGCTGAACGCTGAATACTTACTTGTTCTGTACCTCCTGCTGCACCCATACTCGAAGTGCTTTACATGCTTCTACTTCATCGCTCCAGCCTTGCTCCAAAAATTCGTAAAGGCGAGACTTTTGCAGGATGGGAAATGTGGGACTGCTTTCCACTTCAACGTATTGCCCCTCCTGAAGTTGGTAAATCCGTAACAGTTGCCCATTAAAGCGCCAGAATTCCGACACACCCATGCTGGCATACAGGCGATTCTTATCAATGTCCGTATGAGTGATGTCTACTTCCACAACTAAATCAGGTGGTGGATCTTGGGTGAGGTCAACTGTGCGACCCGCAACGCTGGCATGATTTTGAATGTAGAACGCTTCGTCCGCTTCTGAACCTTGATTCAGGTTGGGATAGTTCAGTGTGGTCGAACCCATCGTTTTGAGGTTTTGCCCTAACTCTTCGACCAGAATCCGAATAAAAAGTCCGATCAGCCGACCCAAAAACTCATGCTCTTCTAACGGCATCGTGATCTCCAGTGTGCCCTGATCATAGGTCAGCCGTGCCGATCTCGTTTGGGGCAAAGCGTGAAGAATTTGCAAATACGACTGCCAGTTGAGGTGATGGAACACAACTCGTTGTTCCCCCACTGATTGCGCCGTCAGACTATTGGTTTTGGGCGTAGTGCTAACCATACGATCGCCTCCAACAGGATCAACCTACTTCAACGGTAGCAGGTGCAAAAAGTTCAGTTTGTTTGAGATCAGTTTGTTTGAGATCCAGGGCTTGCTCAAAGATGGTGTCGATCGCCAGCATTTGACCATCTGTCGTCATAAATTTGTGATCTTTGGTAACGCGAATGCTGGAACCATCGTCGAGTTGATATTCAAACACGCCCTGCTGACCGCGATCGTGCCATTGGGCGATCGGCTGGGTGTAGATGTAACCGCTGGGCGTGACGCTGTAGATGGTACAGGGGAGTTGGTTTTCGACGATTTTGCCGATCGCGATCGCGCCATACTCGACCGTGAGAATCTCGGTGTCGTAGCTGAGACAATACTCCGCAAACATCACCATTTGGTCGAAGAGATCCGAGGCGACTTTTGCCTTTACGCCATTCTTTTCGGCACCCGCGACAAACATCTCCTGGTGCTTTTCCATTTCGGCTTTCTTTTTCTTACCCATCGCGCGGCGCAGCAGATCGGCTTGACCGAGGGAGTAGCCGCCCATATCCTGCGCGATTTTCATGATCTGCTCCTGGTAGACCATGATGCCGTAGGTTTCGCTCAGAATGGACGTGAGGATTTCATGGGGATAGTCGATCGCCTCTCGACCATGTTTACGGTTGATGAATTTGGGGATCAGCCCGGCATCCAGTGGTCCAGGACGATACAGCGCCAAGACAGAGGAAATATCTTCTAGACTGTCGGGTTTGAGGTCGCGCACAATCTGACGCATCCCGGATGATTCGAGCTGGAATATCCCTTCGAGTTCGCCCCGCGCCAGCAGTTTGTAGACTTCGGGGTTGTCCAGCGGCAGACCGTCCATGTCGATCGTTTCGTGCTTCGTTTGCTCAATCAGATCGACGGTTTTCTGAATCATGGTCAGGTTTTTGAGTCCCAGGAAGTCCATTTTCAGGAGTCCCAGAGATTCAATATCTTCCATGTAGTACTGGGTGAAGACGGCACCATCGGCATTGCGTTGGAGCGGCACCAGTTCATCCAGGGGACAGGCGGAGATGACGACTCCAGCCGCGTGGATGCCCACACTCTTGTTCGTCCCTTCGATGCGAATGGCGGTATCAATCCACTGGCGCACGATCGGGTCTTTGTCATACCGCTCTTTGAATTCTGGTGCAGGCGTTTCGCTAGAGATCATGACCTTCAGCTTGGTGGGTTTCCCGCGCACCACAGGAATCAGCTTCGCCATCTTGTCAGCATCGCCATAGGGAATATTCAACACCCGTGCTGTGTCTTTCAGCACCGCTTTGGAGGTCATGCGGTTGTAGGTGATGATCTGGGCGACCCGCTCGGTGCCGTACTTTTCAGTGACGTACTGGATGACTTCTTCCCGGCGATCAATGCAGAAGTCCGTATCAATATCTGGCATCGACTTCCGTTCGGGGTTCAGGAAGCGCTCGAACAGCAAACCGTGATGCACCGGGTCAATGTTCGTAATGTTCATTGCATAGGCAACAAGCGAACCTGCCGCTGAACCACGCCCAGGACCCACCGGAATGCGGTTGTCTCTGGCGTACTTGATGTAGTCCCACACGACGAGGAAGTAGGTAGCAAACCCCATCGTCTGCATCATCTTGAGTTCGTAATCCATGCGATCGCGGTAGACGGGCTTAATCTCCTCCTGCGACTGGCACTTAAAGCGTTCAAGCAAGCCTGTCCAGGCAATGTGCTCAAAATAATCGTTGGCTGTGCTGTAGCCCTCAGGGATAGGGTAGTCCGCAATCCGGGGTTCACCCAGGATGTGATATTCCTCAATTTTGTCGGCAACTTCCAGCGTGGTAGCGATCGCCTCTTCAATCACGTCTACCGTCAGGTGATCTTGAAACAGCGCCCGCATCTCATCCGCCGACTTGAGGTACTCCGTGCCGCTGTAGCGCAAGCGCTTATCTTCCGAAATCAACTTACCTGTTTGAATGCACAGCAAGGCATCGTGCGCCTCTACGTCGAAACAAGAGATGTAGTGCGAATCGTTCGTGGCAATAATCTTGATATCGAGTTCGCGGGCAATGTTGAGAATCTCGACGTTCACAATCCGGTCTTCTAGCGAGCCGTGATCCTGAATTTCCAGGTAATAATCATCGCCAAACAGGTCTTTGTACCATTGGGCAACCCGCCGCGCAATCTCTGGCTTGCCCTGGAGAATCGCCTGGGGCACTTCACCACCCAAACAGGCACTCGTGACAATTAACCCCTCGTGATAGTCCGCCAGCATCTCTTTGTTGATGCAGGGACGAGCAAACAGCCCCTTGCCCTGAAAGCCTTTGAGGTGCGATAGCGTTGTAAGCTTGACCAGATTTTTGTAGCCGACGTCGTCCTTCGCCAGCACAATCTGGTGATACTTCGGGCGACGCTCCTGCTTGGTGACATCACTGTTCATGATGTACATCTCGTTGCCGATGATCGGCTTCACACCTTTGCTTTTGCACACCTTCAGCAGCTCGATCGCGCCATACATCACCCCGTGATCCGTTAGGGCGATCGCCGTCATCCCTAGCTCAACGGCGCGATCGACCAGTTCCGGCAATTGACTGGCTCCATCAAGCAGGCTGTAATCACTGTGAATGTGCAGACCAACAAAGGACATAGTTACTCAAGCATCACGCGAACCCAATAAGGTTACTCGATTACAGACGCTATGACTAGAATTTTTCTAGGAAAGTTAGGGGCAAACAACGCTAAATGTGGAGAAGACAGAAACATCCTGATTGTTTGGTTGACATTTTGCAACTACCCTAGTACCAATGTATCAGCGTTTGTGAGGTATTTTACGCACTGCCGAACAATCGCCATATAGCAATCGCTACACTAAAATTAGCCGTGACAGCACGATCGCCAGGAGAGCCGCCATGCTTGCAGAAGTTTGTCTTACAGAAATTCGCCTCATCACCGTTGCAGAGTACCACAAGATGGCAGAAGCAGGCATTCTAGACTCAGACGAACGGGTGGAGCTAATCGACGGACAAATCCTCAAAATGGCAGCAAAAGGAACGGCACATTCATCAGCGACGACGCGCACCGAGAAATTACTTGAGCAACGGTTAGAGGGTCAGGCGTGGATACGAGTGCAGGAACCCATTCGCCTCAACAACTATTCTGAACCGGAACCAGATGTCGCTGTCGTGCAGATCGACCCGCTTGACTACGCCGACCATCACCCGATCGTGCCAGAAGTGTATCTGGTGATTGAAGTTGCTGATTCGTCGCTTAGGGCAGATTGTGAGTTCAAGTCAAAGGTGTACGCTCGATCGGGCATCACCGACTACTGGGTGCTAGATGTGGTGCAACGAACACTGCATGTTTTTCGTGAGCCGACTCAAACTGGCTATCAGACCGAACGGGTGTTGCTAGAGGATGCCACGATCGCGCCCCTACAATTTCCTGATGTGACGATCGCGATCGCCGCCATGTTACCTAAATTCCATTGACAGATTTCTACTGAACCACGACCGCGATCGCGCTGACTTACAGCAAAGTTTTGCTGCCACCGATTGTTTGATGCCTTTAGCAATTGTGAGAGGACGCTCATAACGCGATCGCAGTAGCATCTCAGCTTATGACAAAAGCAACGTACACAACGCTTCCCCTTGTCTAACCATCAGTAGGGACGTTACACGTAACGTCCCTACGACAGACGGTATGAATGGCTTATGCCCTTGAACTAGCAGCCCCTTCCGCCCCTTGTTCAGATGGATTATCATCGCTGCTTGAGGTGGTTAGATGAGTTGATGCAGCGTCAATTTTAGCTGCCCCGGTGTACGCTTGCCACGTCCAATACTCCACCTCCGGCATGTCTTTGCCATAGGTCGTGATGTAGTGCTTGTGCTCAATCAGCTTGTCGCGAATGCTCTGTTTGACATAAGCACCAATTTTACTAAGTTTGGGGACACGATCGATCACATCCTGCGCCAGGTGAAAGCGATCGAGGTCATTCAAAACCACCATATCGAATGGCGTGGTGGTCGTCCCTTCTTCCTTATAACCCCGCACATGCAGGTTGTTGTGGTTGGTACGACGGTAAAGGAGCCGATGGATCAGCCAGGGATAGCCGTGAAACGCAAAAATAATCGGTTTGTCGGTAGTAAAGATGGAGTCGAAGTCCCGATCGGAGATACCGTGTGGGTGTTCACTCGGCGGCTGAAGGGTCATTAAATCGACCACGTTCACCACACGGATCTTGAGATCAGGAAACTGCGATCGCAGAAAATCAACGGCAGCCAGCGTTTCCAGTGTCGGCACATCGCCTGCACACGCCATGACCACATCCGGTTCGCCGTCTTGATCATTACTTGCCCAATCCCAAATGCCCAAACCTGCCGTGCAGTGTTTCACAGCAGCGTCCATATTCAACCACTGCAATTCGGGTTGTTTGCCAGCCACAATCACGTTGACATACTGGCGACTCCGGAGGCAGTGATCGGCAACAGAAAGGAGCGTATTGGCATCCGGTGGCAGATAGACGCGCACAACCGTTGCCTTCTTATTCGTGACGACATCAATAAAGCCAGGGTCTTGATGGCTAAACCCGTTGTGATCCTGCCGCCAAACGTGAGAGGTCAGCAGATAGTTGAGGGAGGCGATCGGTCTGCGCCAAGGAATATCCACACAGCTTTCCAACCACTTGGCATGTTGGTTAAACATGGAATCGACAATGTGAATAAAGGCTTCGTAGCACGAGAAGAACCCATGACGACCCGTGAGCAAGTAGCCTTCGAGCCAGCCCTGACACATGTGTTCGCTCAGCACTTCCATCACCCGACCTGCTGGATCGATATGATCATCGGTGGACAAAATTTCGGCGGTAGAAACTCGATCGGTCACTTCAAGTACCGCACCTAACCGATTGGAACTGTTTTCATCGGGACTCATCATCCGAAAGTTGCGGCTCTCCAGATTTGCCTGCATCACGTCTCGCAGGAATGCTCCCAGAATGCGAGTCGATTCTCCCATTTCAGTGCCAGGGTTTTCGACCGCAACCGCATAGCTGCGGAAATCCGGTAGGTGTAAATCTCTAAGCAGTACGCCACCATTTGCGTGAGGGTTGGCACCCATCCGACGATTGCCCACAGGTGCGAGTGCCGCCAGCTCAGGCATTAGCCGTCCCTGTGCATCAAACAGTTCTTCTGGCTTATAGCTCTTCATCCAGGTTTCTAAAAGCTGCACATGCTCTGGATGGCTTGCCATTTCTGCAAGAGGCACCTGATGCGATCGCCAGGAGCCTTCCATTTGCTTGCCGTCCACTTCTTTAGGACCCGTCCAGCCTTTGGGCGATCGCAGAATGATCATGGGCATGGGCGATCGCTGTTGAAAGCCATGTACCCGTGCTTCACGCTGCATACTTTTAATTTCAGCCACGATCGTATCCATCGTGCTTGCCATCAACTGATGCATCATATCGGGCTCAGACCCTTCCACAAAGTAGGGCTTGTAGCCATACCCAACAAACAAACTTTCTAACTCGTGCTTTGGCAACCGAGCCAGCACCGTTGGGTTCGCAATTTTGTACCCGTTTAGATGCAGAATGGGCAGAACGGCACCATCACGAGCCGGATTGAGAAACTTGTTGGAATGCCAACTGGTGGCTAACGGTCCCGTTTCGGCTTCGCCATCGCCAACCACACACGCCACAATCAGATCAGGGTTATCAAAGGCAGCACCATAGGCGTGTACCAGCGCGTACCCTAGCTCCCCACCTTCGTGAATGGAGCCAGGCGTTTCAGGAGCCGCATGACTAGGAATGCCACCCGGAAAAGAGAACTGTCTGAACAGATGCTTGATACCGTCTGCATTCTGAGCGATATTGGGATAGAATTCGCTGTATGTGCCTTCCAGATAGGTGTTTGCCACCATCCCTGGACCGCCATGCCCTGGACCAGCAATGTATAACACGTCTAAGTCCTGAGCTTTGATCACACGGTTGAGATGGGCGTAGATAAAATTTAGTCCCGGTGTGGTGCCCCAGTGTCCTAAAAGTCTTGGTTTGATCTGCTCAATTTTAAGCGGTTCCCGCAGCAGCGGATTATCGAGCAGGTAAATTTGTCCGACAGAAAGATAGTTTGCAGCACACCAGTAAGCATGAATGCTGTGGAGTTCGCTGCTACTAAGAGGCTGTGGCTGCACTGAAGTTGCGACAGTCATAAATCCCGTTCTCCAAATTTTAGTCTTTGAACACTGCTGCCAAAATCTGATTCACACTTGGACTTGATATGCCCGCGTTGCTCAGCTAACCACAGACGTATTAGGTCGATGTCCAGCACAGGCGTTGCTACTCTAGCCTCCGTATATTGAGCTAAAGTCATAACTTTTTCGTCCGCCATCCGAGGGAGATTGGGCAGAACGATCGACCTAAGAAAGATCCCCGGTTCTTGAAGAAGCCGGGAATCTAGGGTGGTTTAAGCAACTTGTCCGTATCAGTGATTCGAGTTACCGATCGACGTTGCCGTTAATAGTGAGCGTCGGCACTTTACTACCGCTTGGCACAAAAACGACGATCGCGGATTCACCAACCACATTGGTATACCGAGTGCCTTCAGGCGTTTCCTCCGTTTTGACGGGATTCCCTCTCACCCAGGTGGTGCGATCCCGCTTGTCGTAAACATTCATCTGCGTTTGTCCCTCGCGAGTGAACACCCGCACCGCATTACGTCGTCCCTGGAATGCAACCAGTGTCGTCTCGGTGAGGGTAGCTGCCGTCAGGCGTGTAAACCGTAGCGGTGCTTTTACACCCTGGCTGTAGACCAACAGGTAAGCATCATCCAGGTTCACCCGCTGAGAACTTTGAAGGACTTGGAAGTAGCGGTTTTCTTGATCCATCACCGCAGGCGGGCAAAGCTTTTTAGTCGAGGCAATGCCCCTTACCGTCAAGCGTTTACCAACCAGTTGCGCCTGAGCCGTGTAGCGATTGCAGCCACCTTGCCCAGAGAGGCGATCGCGCCCATCAAACCGGAGCGTTGTTTGCAAATTATCAACCACACCAGTGTCGTTTAAGTCCTCCAGCACCCATTCCGTATGCGCGAATTGGGGCTGTGATGGTTGCATTATTGATTCACCAGTTTGAGCCAGCACATCCATTTGCCCTGCCGTTGCCTGGGACATTGCGAACGTGCCAGCGCTAATGATGCCAACACTCATGCCGATCACCAAGGCCAAACGTTTTTTCATTGCAGTCCTCACACACAGATTTGTTCTGTATTGCCAGCCACACTACACTTTTCAGCAATCGCAGCGTTATCAGCACAGAATTGTTTACCTTCTCACGATACTGGTTGGCGATCGTGCTTCGATGCGTGTTTCAAAAACTGATCTGCCTGCGTGCTCAGTAGGAGCGATGAACGGCACACAGCAGCCTAGATGAAAACGAAGAGTCAGAACTCAGAATGGCTCGTCCTTCATTCTTTATCCCTGCTGGCTCCTGACTTCCGGTCTCCTGCATTCTAGTCAAGGCTTAATTGCTTGCAGCGGCTTTCGTTTCGCCCGACTAAGAACCAGGACAACTGCCATCCCGATCGCCAAAGCAATCGCTGTCATCCAAAGCGCAGGGTTGGCAAACTGACGCACTGCGATCGCGACATACGCCCAGATGAAGACCAACGTAAAGGCAACATCTGCCCGTTGCATGGCAACGATCGCGGCGATCGCTGCGCCTACTAGCAGCATTGTGACTGTCCAAGCAGTGGCGCTGATGCCCCAACCTTGCCACTGAGCGCTGTAGAGTGCTGAGGCGACGTTGACGACTGTGGCAACTGAAATCCAGCCAAGGTAGATGCTGAAGGGCATCTGCGCAAAACGTTGATGTCCGCGTGACACCCGTACTTTGCCCACATTCAGTTGCAGGTAAGCACCTATCAATGACAGCAGAATGCCGACCATTGCCACGATCGATAGCCCAAACAGGCGTAGCGTAAACAGGTAAACCCACACCATCTGCGCCACACAAGCACTAATCAACAGCCAATTGACCCGCTGCATGGTGGGATTTTGCCGTTGAGCAGGGCGAAGCTGATAAATGCCGTAGGCGAGCAACCCGATGTAGATTAGCCCCCAAATGGCAAACGCGTAATTGGCGGGAGTAATCTGCACGCCTTGCAGAACGGTATTGGCGATCGCGCCGATATTCAACCCCTTCGGTGGAAAGAGGTTGGACAGGGCATTTACAAGCAGCGTGGCAACAATCGCCGTCAAGGTTGCGATCGACAACATAAACCCCGACCCTGGCTCTCGCGTAGATGCGTTCATACTTAATTCCTGCAAACGATACTCTGGCGCTGTCTCTATCCTAAAAGGGTAGTGCCGCGATCGTTCACCATCACGACGGAAGAGACAGGTTACAGTAAAGAGACTGTGCTTAGCCTGAAGAGAACCCCTATGAGTAGCGCGATCGAGTGGACATCGGAAGCCGAAGCTCGTCTGAAAGAGATTCCTTTTTTTGTACGCCCTGCTGCGCGTAAGAAAATTGAGAAATTTGCCCAAGAGTCGGGTATCACTCAAATTACGGTCGAAGTTTATGAGCAGGCAAAGCAACAATTTGGCTCCTAAAGTAAGCAGACAGGGGTATGAAACCTGCTTATGGTCAGCCTTTTGTTCGTTTCTCACTCGTCGCGTCTACCGCCAAAGATTAGAGTTTCTATCTGATGTCGGTTCCAATCATGGCTAAAACGTAATCGTGCCTTTGATCGTGCTTACGAGTTTGCTCATCATCAGCCTGCTGTTGATCAGGTTGTTAGTACTGCCGTTTGACTTGCTCAATGCCTTTAGTTTACCGGGTTGGCTATCTTTAATGGGGGCTGTGGCGCTCCTGTCATGGTGCCTGGATGATTAGCTTGCTCAAGCGAAATGGCTGTTTTGTGAGTGGTTCGATCGCAGCACAGTCAGTTCTTAGCCAATGGTAAGTGTGGCGATCGATCAGGGCAAACTCATAGAATATTCAGGGCGATCAATAGCTTTACTGCAAGCATTATCCCGAAGCAATCTTGCGTGAGGGTAATATTGATAAATCGGTTAGGAGCAGTTGCTTCACTGCTTGATAGGGTGCAAATGAGAGTTCCAAACGACCGAAGGTTAGACCATGTCGGCAGTGCCACCAGATGAAACAAGAAGGCTAGAGGCTCTCTACCAGTATCAAATTCTGGATACGGCTCCCGAAGAAGCCTTTGACGATCTGACCCAATTAGCGGCTCAGATCTGCGGTACACCGATGGCGATGATGACACTGGTCGCTGGCGATCGCCAATGGATGAAGTCAAGAGTCGGGCTGGTCATCGATGAAGTGGATCTACATGTGGGCTTTTGCCCGCTTTCCGTTGAACAACAAGATATTCTGGTCATTGCGGATACAGCCGCCGATCCACAGTTCGCTGCCAACGTGGTCGTCACAGGTGAGCCATACGTGCGTTTCTACATGGCGGCTCCTCTTATCACGTCAGCGGGTCATGCGATCGGCACC
>JACMKO010000387.1 GCA_014380065.1 Leptolyngbya sp. ES-bin-22
CTCCACATCTGCCAATTTCGCCCAACCAAACCGCCCCGCTAAGGCAGGGTCTGCCTGGTCAAGCTGATCCACCAGCGCGAAAATCGCCACAGCCACCGCTTGAACGTCCATATCCTTCACGTTCACCTTTCCAGTCGCCACAAAATGCAGTGCCTTGCCCAGCAGCATCGTTTCAGCATTTGCCTGCGCTCGCGGCAAAAGTCCTTTAAAGTTCATGTCAAAAGTCCTCCAGAAGCTGGTGAGTTTATGTCCGTCTTGAAACCCTGATGCTAACGACCGTTTTGCTTGCGATCGCTTTGCTCGTTATCCTCCTCACGTTGCTCGCGTGCTTCTTTGGCTACCCCATCTGGATTAAGGACCGCACTGAGCAAATCATTAACGATCAAGATGACCATCCGCACTAAACACAATCGGCACATGGCTTTGCTCCACGTAAGACTGCCAGCGCTCCACGGCTGCTGCGGGTGGCATCGCTAAATTCACAATCTGATTCCAGAGCGGTTGCACCAACTGTAGTGACGGCTGCGGCATCGAGATGGCTTGTTGCATCGTCGTAGCAATCCAATTGCCATGACCACCAAACACAGGAGCCATCACCGTCATCAACATCGTTTGATAGTCCGGATCAGTCATCATCAGGCTGCGGAATACATCCCAGCGCTGTTCTGGCTCCACTGGATTGGTTCGCCCGTCCAGTTCCGCCTGAAGTGCAAGCACCTGTCCTTGCAGCGCTTCCTTCTCTGCCTTCAACGCCGCTTCCCCACTAATCTGCTTTTGCAGCACCTCTAGCGCTGCCTGATGCTCCGTTGTTAAGTCAATAAACCACCCATTCAGCGCCGTTTGAATCGCGGCTGCCAGCGCTGGATTATTCGCGATCGCGTCTGCCACGTTGCCATAGTTGGAGCCGTCAATTTGCACGGCTTGCGGAGAGAGTACTACAACATTCATCATCAAAAGCCCATAACAGAGACACGATAGGAAGCTGAAGCCGGGTCGATCGACAGTGCGGTGTAGTTGTGTGCCCTCACAGTGACCGTGTTTGCCGCACTCACAAACGCATTGAAATCAATTCCGCTCGCTGGGGTAGCTGGTAGTCCAACGTTGACAACATCATTCACTGCTGACCCAGTAACGGTGATCGTCAGGTCTGAGGATGATTGAGCGGCAATGGAGGGAAAGTCGAGGGTTGCGATCGCCGATAGCAGCTTCAGAAGCGGTGTGCCCGTACTGGCAATTTGCAGACTTGGTGCTGTGATTTTGCCTGCGGGGTCGATCGACGTTAGAAGTGTTGGAGTGCTGTTTCTTGCTTCAAAAAGGTTTGCCGACTGGCTGGCTGCGCCATCAATGCGAAGTCCAGGGATGGACGCTGTTTTAGAAACAATATGAGCAAAGGCAGAGGGTGAGACAGTGTTAACGCCAAACGACTTTGTTGAACCCTGGAAATAACCGATCGTGTTTCCCGCCCCATCCAGGATTTGTAAATTGCTGGAATTAGTGTAATTAACCACAAGCGTCGTCTGTCCGCTTGCACCATTGATGGAGTTGCCAAGAGCAAAAACACCGCCAAGGGTTACATTGGTATTAAAAAGAGCGTTAGACGCAAAAATAAGCTGCCCAGTCCCTTTGGCTGTGAATTTCAGACTAACGTTAGTGTTAGAGCCAATTGCTTGCAAGCCCTCGTAAGTAATACCCGTGCCTGCACTTAGATTCAACGTCAAGAATTGACCAATCAGTGTGGTAGCGCCGTTGTCGCTGGAAACCGCATTCAGCGTGTTCCCAGTGACAAGCGCTAAATCAAGTTTTGTTCCCTTGATCGTATTCGGAGTCGTCGCACCGATCGGCGTGCCATTAATCGCCCCACCAGTCACCGCAATATTGTTAAACGTCTGGCTGGCTGGATTATCAAGCGGCATTAGGTGAACTCTCTCACTAAAGCACTGCCATTGGCAGCACTCCAAATGCCTGAGAGTGCCCCTGTAAACCCGTAGGGCACTTCGTAATAGCCACCTGGATCGAGCTTCGCGGCATAGTCCGCCGCCGTGGCAGCCGCATCTAAATCAAGGTAGAGAGTAGCGGTGGAAGCGTTCCAAATCGTCGCACCCTTGCGAGCGGCGTTAGCTGCCAGTATTGCTACTGATGTGATGGATGAGGCGACTGTAGTGGGAGTGGCAGTCGTTGAGACGGGATAATTAGGGGCAGAAGGATTAGAAATTGGCATCGTATCAACCCAGGTAGAAAATTCAACTTGAAAAGCCGTGAGTTGCGCCGCTAGTGCTGCCACCGCCGCCGCATAATCGGGTGTAGAGGCAATTGCCGCCGCCGATATCTTTACTGTCCAATTGCGAACGGTCAACGATGGATCAGCGAACCGCATACTGATGCGCCGTTGACCACCAAAAATAGCAGCCTGGTCCAGAAACAGTAATTGAGTATTACGGTCACTTGACAAGGTTCGCGGTTCAAAGAGCCATTGCGAACCATCGGTTTGTGCTACGTGCAACAGTGCTTTTTTCGGTGGATTGTGATGCTCAAACCGAAATAGGTTGGCGCTGGTGACATTAGTTGAGAGCCAATTGGCACTCGGTTCAAGCTCTCCTAACACCGTCCAACTTAAATCAGTCATGCAATCTACTCTGTCGGGTCAAGTAAATTATCTAGAAACACCGCTTGATTTACTTTCAAATCCACAGTGAAGCGGTAAATCGGTTCGCTGATGGTGCCAACTAATTGTTTACCAACAAAAACAATAGGCGTTAGCGATGGTTCCGCTTCTGTGCGTTGCTGATTGACCGCGCTGGTCAGTGCTGCCAGTCCATCCAGAAGCGCCGCTACACCTTCTAGTAGTGGTGAAACGGTCGATAAATCATCACGCTCGGTCAACTGCGACAGATTAAGTTTAAGTTGATTTGCTCCAACAAACTCAATGCTAGAGGGTGGTAAATGTTCTGCGAGATTGTCGTAAGTAAGCGCCATAAAAGACCTCAAAGATTGTCAAGTTTAAAATCGAGCGTTGCCACCTGCGATCGCAATGCTTCGATCTGGTCCTCCGTGCTGTCAGATTCCCGCCCCTTGTATTCCCAAATCGCTAACGTCAACGCTTCCAGCCACGGCACAGCCTCAAACCGTAACCGCACCTGGTCAGAGAGTCGCGGGAACACCACAAGATCGAGTGAGTTCAACGGCACCAAATGCCTGGACGCATCCGCCGCTGTCGAGGCAGCAGAGGGAAAATCGGTAAAGACAAGGCGATCGTCTACCTTGATGCCTTCCACTTCGTAGTAGAGGTAGCCAGCCCGAAACCACGTTTTTTGTAGATTCGACGCACCGACTAAAAAGATGCGAGAGTCAAACAGAAAGGGGATTTCGAGCGGTGCAATACAGGGGATTTTCGGCTTGCGTCGATAGTTGGCAGGGTCTCCCACTAATTTCTGTGAGTACGACAGTTCCCAACTGCTTAGACCGGAGAGGTCAACATTCAGGTTGCCCATCCATCACATCCCAAAGTGAGAGCGGGTCAATGCCGATCGACTCGATTTGGTCGAGGTATTGACCCGCATCAATATGCCCGTTAGCAAAGTCACCCAGCGCAAAACTGGCTTCCAGCATTGTCCAGACAGACTCTTCCCACTCTGCCTGACTCGTTTCAGGGAACCAAAGCGCGGGTATAACCAATTGATCGAGTCCAGGCATTAGTTACCACCCGACTCAGTGAGTACCAGGCGCTCTGGTTCCAGCCACACGCGCCCATAGCTGCCCCCTAGTTTGCCTTTGATGGTATCTGCCACCGTGTTGAACTTCGTTTTGAGTGCGGTACCAGAATCGGCACTAATCGGGGCACTAAAGGAACTTTGCACATTACTCCCTCTAGTGCCTTGAGCGTAGCGAATGTAGGGGCGATTGCTGCCTTTAGCTCTAACGCGAGACGGGGTGCCATCGCCCACAGTCGCTTTAATGACACTGGGATGGGAACCCGATGCCATGCGTGGATCACCCGCCGCATCTGCCAGTCCTAACGGTGCCAAGCCACCAAAGAACGCTAGGCCAGCGGTAGACGCTTGCACCGTCAAAGATTCTGCCGCACTGCCAACCAAAACCCCATACTTGACAGGCGTTTTGGATTGTTTGCGAATAGTGCCACCTTCTTCTAGTGCAGGCGGCTTGTAAGCGGCTCTTGCCTGGGCATATTGCAATTGTTTCTGTAACTCAGCCACACTCTTTCTACGTCCCATAAAAGCCTTCTCCAAGGTCTAAAAGTACACACATTTAACTATTCGTGCCCAGAATCACGCTTTGAGTCGCAGGGTTGACGCTCACACGCACGCCCATTGACTGCGTGACGCTGACATACCCATTGGACACCCCACCATAAACAGGCGTGGCAAACGCACTGAGACGCTCACCCGTTGCCTGTGCTTGATTGACCGTGGCTTGCGCTCTCACTGCCGCTTCCAGCAGTTTGGAGCAGAACTCCACTACGCCCGGATCGGTGATGGCATCAAGGGTGTCAGCGTTGATGACTCCCGGCTTAATGACGACTTCGCCCGCCACTACCGCAATTTTGCCGGAACCACCCAGAGCGATATTCAACTGGTCCCAAGTTAAATCATCAATTGCAGCCATAACATGAGGGAAACTAATGAACTCTATGCCCTTCGTTATAACGGCATTCGCGCCTATTTTTTGACTGCGGAACCCCTAGGGGTTCCAGACAATTTTCACTGTGTGTCCGTATTTTCACTAGTTCGCTTTCACTAGGGGATTGCGTCTACCACCGGTCCGATCAACAAGCTGGATATCATTAGGAAGACCGTGTAGTTTGAGTTCCGCATAACGAAACCGAACGTAAGCGATCGGACGTTCACGAGGCTTACGAATCGACTTGCCATAAATCGTATGCATTCCCGGCACGGTTGCAAATGTCTTACCTTTAGCCTCGGTGCCCTTTAGATATTTGCTCCATTCAGGTGTGTGGCTTTTAATATCTAGAATCTGTTCAATGATTTTTTTTGCCTCAGTTTCATTCCAAGCATAAATCTGCAGATTGTAGCCTTTTCTTGGATCTTCGTACATCCAAAGTTCCCGTCCTTTCTTCCAACGGAATCCGCCACTCGTGCAGAAAAGCGATTGAATCTTACGCGCGAGTGATAGTGCTTCAGCTTTGCTCACAGATTCGCTTGTTTCTGTCACCAAGCGGAAAGTCAATTCACTTTCAACAGGATGGAAACCACTTTCAACATCTTTTGCATCCTCAGAGAAATAGAGCCGTACTTGTGGATAGAATTTCAGCGATTCGTGAAACGCGGTGACAGGGATACCGTAGATCGGTGGCTGAAGGTCAGAGGCTTTGCGGAGGACAAAGTAGAACAGGAATAACCGTAGCAAGGTTTCAATCGCTGAATCATTGTCTGTCAGTTGCGTTGCCGTCCTTAAACGTCCACGGCCCCCACCAATAGCAATGAGATTCGATACCGTGAGTGCGTCAAAAGCCAATCCATTGGCATCGGCATGGGGCCAGTTTGGGTTGCTAGAGGTGTCTGAAAACTCCTCTCTGACAACTCTATTTTGGATCAGCATTAAAACGCTTTGCAGTTCTTCCCAGGGGGTATAGCCATCATTAGTACTGGGCATTGTTACGCCTCCGGTTTTTGTTCGTCTTCAGGTTTGATGACAGGTTTAACTGCCTCTTTAACAGCTTTTTGAGCTTTATTGTCCACTACTTCCTGATCACCCAGGGCTTTGTCAATGTCTTTTTTCTGTTCACCCAGATTCTTGGCAGCGTCTTGAACACTCAGCACTTCACCCGCTACAGAATCGACGGCGCTTACAAAGTCGGTGGCTGCCTGAATGTTGGTAAAAAAGCGGTTTTGAAAGTTGGGCTGTACGTTCATCCAGCCAAAGGCTTTTTCAAAGATGACTCCACCCGCTTTAAGAGCATTGCCAATCTTGCCAACCATTGAACCAACAACTTCTAAAGCCGAAAGAATGGAGAAGGCAATTGATTGAATGCTATAGACAATGTTTGCCGCTGCTTGATAAATGCGACTGTATTTTTTCCATTCTTTCTTAAACCCATCAACGGCTTCAACACCCAGGATCGATTTAGCAAACGTCTCAATGGTGCTGCCAACAATCTTGCCAATTTCTAAGGGGCTGCCCTCTGCATCTTTTAAACCAATCGCTGCTAACACATTGCTAAACATCGAAAACAATGTCTGTGTTAAAGCGTTGGATAGCATATAAGCATTGTGCAGAGTCGTTGCAAACGTCAGTACGTTGAGAACGCGATCCAGATGCATCCACTTTGCAAACCGCTCAAAACCCTCTTGAAATTTGCTTAAAAAGCCTGAGAGCCCACCCGCTGCCTGGACACCTAATTTGGCATCCATGATGGCTAACCGTGCCAGAATTGCCGCTAGGGCTGCATCCTGAGCCGCGTTGTTTCCGGTTTGCAGTAGCCGTCCCATTTTGTCGTCTACGCCTTGAATGCGTCCCTCGATCGCTCTCTGGCAGGCAGAATTACAGGGCGTATTCGTTGGAGTCTTAGGCGGTTGACCGGATCCAGGCGGTTGACCGATGGTCTGAGCCCCAGGTTGTTTTGAGGTGCTACCGCCAGGACTGCCAGGGCTGGTTGCTGGCATGAGTGCCGGCAGAAACGGCAATAAGCCCAGTGGACCTAAAGGATTATGAGGGTCAAACGGGTTTTCGGGTACTGCTGGTTGGCTCGGTGTTTTGGTGGGGGTTGGCACGCTGGTTGGGGCTGGACTCCGCGCCGGGGCCGTTTGCGGGAGTGGCGCTAAGGTCGGTTTGACGGCTGGAGAGGGATTCCCTGCTGGCTGCGGCGGTGTCAGGGGTAGATTGATCGGCAGCGGACCAAAATCAGGACGTGGAATCGGGACGTTGGGGCGTGCTGGAAACGGTTCGCCCGGAATTGGTGTTACCTGTAAACTCGTGACATCAATGCCAGTGGTGGCTACACCAGTGGCACTAATAGACTGCCAATAGATCGTGTCAGCCCCGAGTTTTACAGTGGTACCGGGGATGTAATTGTCTTTGGTATTTTCGATGCTGAAGCTGGTGACCGAAAAAGTCAAAACACGCCCATTGTTTGGGCTGTAAAAGGAGATACGGACAGGATTTCTAAAGGTATGGGTGCTACCGTCTGGATTGAGTTCCCACGGGTAGTTTCCAGGATGATCCACCGGAGCCCGTGGATCCCGCTCTGCTTTGGCTGGACGAAACAGTTTCATGATTCCGTCTGCCAAGTTGGTACCGAGGCTGGCACCGATAGTGGAGCCGACCGCCGCACCAACAAAAGTACCAACGGGTCCGAACACGCTACCAATGCCCGCGCCGATCAAGCCCCCCACTGTTGCACCCGCTGCCGCCCCTAAACCAGCAACAGCAGCATCTAGCGGCGATGAGCCACCCAGCAAGCGCCCACCGGTTGTGAGGATGCCGGCGGCTGCGCCACCCGCCAGGGATGCGCCGACTGGAGAGTTGAGGCTAGACATTGGCAACCCGCGTGTCGGTGGGTTGAGGACGCTACTGGGAGCCGCCGTACTGGTGGGAGGAAGCGGCTTGGGCAAGTTGCCAGCCGCCGCATCAACGGGGTAGTACCGACTCGCAGGGTTCGTGTTGGGTACCCCTGTGGCTCGGTATGGGCTGTATTCGCTCGCAGAGGGGAGAGTGGACGGAACAGCCGAGGGGGTTTTGATCGGCGCACGTCCAGCCGCTTCTGCTGAATCGAAGTTTTTAGCCCACCGTAACGATTCAGTAGAGGCAGATGACGGAATCGAAATCGATCCGGGCACTTGCACGCTAGCAGCCGCCGATCTAGCAGCAGCAGCATTGTAATAGGCTTGTAACTGTGCTGGTTGGATGGAGTCAACCATGGTTGCTTAACTCTTGAAACCAGCAGGCAGAGCCGTGCTGCCAAACTCCTGCACATACGTCCACATTTTTGCGCCCCCAATGAGATGATCAGGGGACACAAGCAGGGACGTGCGATTCAGCATTCGATAGTAATTTGAGCTAGCAACGTAGAAAATACCAGCTTGCGCTACCCGTTCATTGATGCCCACCCCTTCGACCGCTTCTAATGTGGGGTAAATCGTGCGTAGTGCCAGGTTGCTCCAAGCGGCGATTTGTTCAAGCGTTGTGATGGAGTTGGGAAGATCTGTCGCGATGTTGATCACAGTCATTGTGGTACCTGCCAGGGTTACTTCAAGTGTGCCTGAAATTAGTACTTCTGCTCACCCCGCAGAAGTGCAATGCAAAACCCGCATTCTGTCGTTCGCGTCTGACCAGTTGACGCACGACAGAATGCGGGTTTCAAAAGATAGCCGAACGGTGATTTAGTTCAAATTTAGTCCAGAGGACTTTTTACAAAAATGAAAGTCCTAGACTGCAAAATCCTTTTGACCTCCAGCCTGGACGCTCACACGCCGCAAGTCAGCGAGTGGCACGGTTTGAGTCACGAGCCAGGTAGTGTGCTTCACCGTGGCAGAATCAGCCCTCACTTCAAGGACTTCAAGGTGTTTTGTGCCACAGACCCGCACCAAACTCCGGACCGCGCCACAGTAGCGAACGCGATCGCCCGTGGCAATGATCCGTGATTGATCACTTTTTGGCTGAAATTGATCACTTTTTGGGCTTGTCAGATGAACCTGATCACTTTTGGGCAGTTGATCAGGTTTGGGCGTTTCATCAGACTCATCTGACAAATGGCGTTTGTCAGATGACTTGTCAGACGAGATTTCCCTTACGGGGTATACGTTTGAGGGTTTGACCTGACAGTTTTGAGTTTGTGCCCCCCCCTCTAAAAAGTGATCAATTTCGTCAAAGTGATCATCCTTAGCGTACGTAGGATGATCACTTTTTGGCAGTTGATCACTTTTTGGCTCATAAAGAGAAGAAGTATTTTTTGTCAGATGAGCCTGTATGCCCGTCCCCGCGGGGGAAATCTCATCTGACAACTCACCTGACAGTCTGATGAAATCAGATGAGCGTGTATAGAGCACCTGTCGTCTGTTGCCTGATTTAACGATAAAGTTCTCACGCGCTAGACGACTCAAAACCTTATACAGTGAGGGTTTGGGGATTTGCGTGTCATCAAAAATCTGGTCTAACGTCGCCTGACCAACCTTGTTGAGGTACTCCTCAATGACGGATCGCTGGTCAGATGAGATCGCTTCTGTCCATCTGCCCAATAATTTCCATTCCAACGTGGTGCCGTCGAGCCGAATTTTCAGGTCAATTTTGCCGTAGCCATTCTCAGCGCAGAGTCTGTAGCAGTCAGTGTCTGCTGCCAGTACCATCGAACCCCGGCACGTCGCACGAATGGAACCACTCCCGCGAATGGTGTCGAACACGTCGATGGCATCGGCATTCTCAACTTTCACTTTGCCGGTGTGGTGTACCAGGACAATGCAGCAGTTCAAGTCTTCTGCCATCTCTTGCAGTGGTTCAATCACACGGGTCATCTCAGCGCTTGATTCGGTTGTGCCGTCGTCGCGAATGCGAGAGAGGGTATCGAGCACAATGAGCCGCACGTCTAGCTCTTCTGCCATTTCTTTGAGGTGTGCGGTCTGCGAGAGCTTGAAGCGATCGAGCCAATAAACGGGTAAGCCTGTCGCCCAACCCTGTGCAATTTGCCGCTGCTTAATCTTCACCGGTGCATCTTCACAGCGAACGTAGAGCACGGCTCCCTGAGTCACTGGACGGTCAAGGAACGCTTCACCAGTCGCCACACTCTTTGCGAGGAGCATCGACAGGAGTGATTTACCTGCTCTTGGTCCGGCTGCCAGTAGAATCAGCTCGTTTGCTGGCAGCAGGTCAGGGACGAGCCATTCGACGTAATCGGGTGCGGTTGCCATCAGCTCATCGTTGGTGATGAGCCGCGATCGCAGTGGATTAGTTTTTTTACCCTTCTCCTCAATCGGTTTTGTGACCGCCGTTGCTTCCCCGGCTGCTTGAGCAAAATCATCTAGGGTGAAGCCAACATCGAGGGCGTTACTCACATCCCAGCCGTGCATGTCGCAGCCATCCGTCATAGGCACTTGGGCAATGCGAGCACGATCGCCCAAAGCAGTCGCTACCTTCTTGGCTCCCTCATCGCCTGGAATCAGCCCCGTCTTGGTCGGTTTATCGTTCCGGTCGTAGAAGAGGACCACTTGACCGGGTAAGAGGTCTAACTGCTCTTGTGGGGGCACTGTCCCAGCGCCGGCGGTGAAGGTAGCCACCGCAATGGGTAAATCGGCGTGTCTGACTGCCCAACCGAGTCTGATGGCATCCCACTCCCCTTCACAGAGCCATGTGGTCTGAGCTTCGACGGGCAGATAAGTGAACCAGGTCTTTGCTGGAATACCGAACTGTGACCAGGGCTTATAACCCGGTGGTTGATCCTCTACTGGTAGCCAGGGTGCCTCCCGCTTTTTCTGGTAGTAAGCGGTGCCGTCGGCGTTGGGAATGGGGATGGAGAGGCACGGTATCATGCCCTTGTCTACTTTGGCTCTGGTGATGCCGAGCTGGTGACGGGCAATCATCCCGTCGGTGATGCCGCGATCGTGCAGCCACTGTTTAGCGGGTCCGTTGGAGCTGACCAGGCGCTCGTGTGCTTCGACGATCTTCTGTGGTGAGACTGTGACGGCTTTAGGTGCAACGCTCGGTTGTGCGAGTGCAGTGGGAATGATGTGGTCTTTGGTGACTCCAAGTGCCGATCTGATATCCTCTGGAGTGCAACCAGCGAAACATTTGTAGGCACCTGAGTCTTGTATGCTGAGGTTAGGCTTTTTGTGTGTTGTGCCTTTTGACTGACTACAACTGGGGCAAACTGCCCGGTTGTGTTCGTTAAAATCAACGTACTCCCTGATGTTGAACTGTTGCATTTTTGGCTCCTTTAAGTGCAATAGAAGGGGGCATTGCGGGTCATGCAATGCTCGTTTAAGAAAAAAACAGCCGTAGGAGACATTGACGTGTCGCCTACGGCTTTTGATCAGCGATATGGCCGTGCTAGATCAGAACGGGATATCGTCATAAGCTATGGGTAAAAAATGAGCCTTACGGTAGGCATCTCGGACTTCATAGGGCAGGTAAACACTTGGACTTCTAAAGGCAAGCTCAAAAACCCATTGCCAATGGCTGTAATACGCCTCCCTACGCCACCGAAGGACGATCGGGCTGGTGATGTAGCAGTACTTAAAGTAGGGGTGATGTAGCGCCGCCCACTGGAAGATGTGCCAGTCGCTCATCCCACTTTCTCCAGTCCGTGAAAGATGCGATCGAGGTAGCGTCGTGGGTCAGGACTGACATGCTCACTGATTTGCATCAGGAGTAGGGAGAGGGCAGCGGTAACGAAGTCGTTGTAGTGCAAGGCAGGGTTAGCTTCCAGGAACGTCTTGATGCGGTCGTGCAGCTCTTCGGGTATCTCAGCTTCAAAACAGACGTTGGTATCGGGCGGCATGGGCTAAGATTGCTCCGTGTAGGTGTTAGTACAAAGTTTCAGTCAGTCCAATATCTTGGTGGGCATCCTTAGTGGCTAGGGGTGCCCGTTTTTTGTTGGCATAGAGTGAGCACCCCACCGAGTAGAGCTTTGAAGCATTCATCACAGATGCGGCGTGTGTCAGCAGGGTCTTTGTAGCTGTAACGCTCTGAGTGTCCATTGATGAGTGTTTGGCATTTGCAGCAGGTTGCTTTCATTCGTCGTCATCGTCCTCTGAAAGGTCGTCGTCTAAATCTGCCTCCATTGCCGCTGCTAGTAGCTCCCCTTGCCCAATGGGTGAGAGTTGCTGATAGAGGCTAAAAATCTGTTCAAAGATTTCTTTGTCGCGCTCGGCTGTCGCCGCTTCCATCTCGTTCTCTTGCTTTTGCAGGTTTTCTAGGTCAGTCATTTTTCCTCGAAGAGGCTGAATTGTTTGGGCTGTGCTGGGTAAAGCCAGCGCTTGTCGGGCAAGCGGCATGGCAGGTTCCCGAAGTCGATGAGTGCGGGTGCGAGTTGCTCTGCTTCCTCCTGTGTCTGGGCTGAAAGGTCGTAGTAGAGATCGCCGTCGTACGGTGCCACATAAGTACGGGTCAAGTTGCCTCCTTGTAAGGTCGATCGCGTTGGTGGTGTTGCCTGTCACCCGTTGGGATGGATGATTAGTAGACAGCACGGAGAGAGGGTGGAATTTCTCCCCGTGCTGGATTGCACATCGCACATCGATGTCTGGTTAACTATACCAGACATCGGTGTCCATTGGACACCGATGTCTGGTATTATGGCTACACGTGACTCAGTGAGAGGTAATCCCGGCTTGAAAGCTTTAAGGGAGATGGCAGGACTCAATAGACAACAGATGGCTAGGGCTGTGGGTGTAGCCCCTCGAATGTGGCAGCGTTATGAAAACGAAGGTCGTTTACCTGAAAAGCTAGACATCGTTCTTAGAATTGCTGTTCTTTCTGGGAAGACCATAGACGAAACCATTGCAATGATTGGGTTCGAGCTTCCTGATAGAGACGAGTTGCTAGATCGAGCAAAAAGCCTTGAAGCCTAACGCAATAGACTTCAAGGCTCAGTAAGGAGGTAACTAACAACTGACAACTGACAACTGACAACTAAACCAGTGCGCCTCGATGTAGTGGTGGAACACAACACCGAGACGACTTCCCCCAGTCCGAGATAACCGAACTAGGAGCATATCGATCATGCCTAAATACCGGGTAGATATCACAGCGAACGACGCTGAATCTGCCGAAAACATCATGAAGGTGGTTCATACCGCCGTCGAAACGAATCCATCCTTAGACCTTGAATCGGTCAAGGTTCAGCCAGACCCAACCTCACAGCAGCCGTTTCAGAGCGATGCTGATTATGAATGTGGGGATAAGCAATGAGTTGGAAAAAGTTGTTTGTCCAAGACTCTGGCGGCGATGAGAAAGGCAGTTTCTCTGATAGAGAGTCAAAGCACACTTACGACAACGTGGGTGACCTCACGAAAGCAGATCGTGTCAACGATGCTAAAGCCAACGGGGATGACGTTGTTTTGATTGATGACCCCTACGACGGTTCGCAACGTAGCGGCGGCATTGATTCAGGTCAGCGACACAACCTCTTCTATGCCGAAAACGACGATCAAGGTACACCAAGCCCACGTAAGCACAATCCAGGGAGGTAAAAATGCCAGAAGATGTAGTCAGGTTCAACCAGGCTAAGGATGAGGAAAAAGGTAGCTTCTCTAACCGCGAAACGGGGCGATCTTACGACAATATGAGTAACGATACGGCTTGTGACCGGGAAGAATCTGCCATGCGATCGGGCGCTGATGCCGTTAGCTCTGGCGATCTGCCCAGCGATAGCGACAGTTCCACCCGATGGAATGTCACGTCATCGCAAGTCGATAGCCAGAGTCATGAATACCCCACTCGCTTAAATCCAGGAGGCTAAGAAATGGCTATCTACAAACCTTACAAGCAAGGAACCATGGACAAAAGGCAGGCGCGAGTGATGGCAGCAGTGGGTGATGTCGCCAACTTACGGATGATCATGGACGGTACTAATTACAAGTCCGTTTCAGCGGTTGCCGCTTTGGTTGATTCGCTCGTGGAAGCGGAATTGTTACAGGCGATCGCTGCATAGCACCATCTCACGATTCTTATTCTCCACTCAAAGCGATTCATCCTCTCCCTAAATTGGGAACGCTAAAAAAAGCCCCTCTGGAGCATTCCAGGGGGGCTTTATCGTATCTACTTAAAGAGAAGTATTCCCATGCCTTTACTTGAAGTCTTTGCCCGCGCTTTAGGTTCTATTGCTGGTCAAACATTTGGCTACGTACTAGCTGCCTTTGGCATCTTTCTCATCGTGTTCCTTCTCTGGATTTTCCCCTGGTCACGCATCATCACCAAAGCAGGGTACAAGGGCAAAATGCATCAGGTGTTGACGCTGATGATGTGTACGCCACTGATAGCCATGCCGTTCACTGAAAGCAATCCAGAATTTGCTCAGTTCTGCGCTGGAGTTGCAGGCATCTCCTTTTTCCTGGTCATCTGGTTTCTCGCTCTTTTCCCCTGGCAACAAGTAAAGCCAAAGAGCGATCGCCTCTAAAAGTGTCCCCATCTGATCCCTACTCCTCACGCTTGAGATAGCGTGCAATGCCCGTATCCGTTGACCCAGCTTGCAGCAGCAGAATATTAAGCATTGATTTGAGATCCCGTAAATCCAGCTCAATATCCGCCAGTTGTTTTCCCTGGAAATCATGCAGCGTCGTGAGGTTAAGATCGAGCGTTTTGTATTGATTCAGCAGGTGGCTAAAGTCGCGCTGTGACGCATATTCCCGCGTTTTACCATCGGCATACTTCTCTAGTTCTGCCTGTCGCTCTGCCTTCTGGCGGTCCAGTTCAACCCGTGCTCGTTCCAGTTCCGCACGCTGACGATCGCGCTGTTCATCCTGCCGTTTCAGGTAATAAGTCCGCACCGTCCAGAAGCCGCCCAGTGCCCCGGTGGCGATACCCACTAGCGTGGTGAGTAGGGCAGTATCCGCCATTAGTGTAAGCCATCTGGCGCTGTGGCTTGAGAAGCATTGATGACAGCATTGGTGAATGCCTCCACATCTGCCAATTTCGCCCAACCAAACCGCCCCGCTAAGGCAGGGTCTGCCTGGTCAAGCTGATCCACCAGCGCGAAAATCGCCACAGCCACCGCTTGAACGTCCATATCCTTCACGTTCACCTTTCCAGTCGCCAC
>JACMKO010000388.1 GCA_014380065.1 Leptolyngbya sp. ES-bin-22
CATAGGTTGGCGTAATCGATTCGGGTGCTGCGCCTTCTTCTTGCCGATACGCTGGAACGGCTTTACCCTTCATCCAGCCTTCAATATACTGACCACGAATGGCAGAATTGCCCAGCGTCTCCAGGTCAGCCAGATGAGTGGCTTGCAGCACCTTCACTTTTTCGTTGCGAATGCTGTTGGCTTCCAGAGAGTTTGGCGCTTCCATTGCGGTCAAACAGAACAACTGCATCAGGTGGTTTTGCACCATGTCGCGCAGTGCGCCAGCGGTTTCGTAGTAGCCTGCACGACCTTCTAGCCCCACGGTTTCTGCCACTGTGATTTGAACGTGATCGACAAATTGGCGGTTCCACAGCGGTTCAAAAATCGCGTTCGCAAAGCGGAACACCATCAGGTTTTGCACCGTTTCTTTGCCAAGATAGTGGTCGATGCGATAGACCTGTTGCTCATCACAGACTTTCTGAACGACCCGATTCAACGCCTGAGCCGAACTCAAATCGCGACCAAACGGCTTTTCGATGACAAGGCGCTGTTTTTTAGGGTCTTCGATCATCCCAGCCGCGCCCAATTGCTGGATGGCTTCCGCAAAGAATTTGGGCGCAACGGAAAGGTAAAATACCCGATTGCCGAGTGTACCGCGCTGCTGGTCAAGCTCTGCTAGAAACGTTTTTAGCTTCTGGTAGTCCTCCTGGTTGTCGATGTCGCCAGGATGATAGAACAACCCCTTGGCAAAATCGTCCCAAATTGCCTGAGCACCTAACCCACCGCCGAATTCCTCGACCCCTTCGCGCATATGTTCGCGGAAATAGTCATGGCTCCAATCGCGACGGGCAACACCCACGATCGTCAGTTCCGGCGGCAACCTACGCTCTCGCTTCATCTGATAGATCGCGGGCACAAGCTTCCGCTGGGTGAGATCACCAGAGGCACCAAAGATGATCAGAATCTGCGGTTCGGGAATGCGATCCTGCTGGAGTCCGACGCGAAGGGGGTTTTCGAGCAGAGTGACCATAGATGGAAAAGGATAAAGGATAAAGGATGTAGCTCGCTTCTGCTACGCAGTAGGCTAAAAGGGAGAGGAAAAAGCATGATGTCTACTCCCTACTCCCCACTCCCTATTCCCTACACAGCAGCGAGTCGATTCACTTTTTCTTCAAGCGACTTCATCAACGACTGGTAGGGTTGAATGAATTTGTCAATGCCATCAGCGAGAAGCTCATCCATGACTTCATCCAGGTTGATGTTGACATCTGGATCTTTGAGGCTTTCGATCAGGTTGTAGGATTCCTCAACGCCTGTTTCGATACGATCAGCGACATTGCAGTGATCGGCGCAAGCCTCGATCGTCGCGGGTGGCAATGTGTTTACCGTATCAGAACCAATCAGTTCGTCAACGTACATCACATCACTGTAATCAGGGTTTTTGGTGCCCGTGCTTGCCCAGAGCAGGCGTTGCACGTTTGCACCTTTGGCACTCAGCGCTTTCCAGCGATCGCTCTGAATAA
>JACMKO010000389.1 GCA_014380065.1 Leptolyngbya sp. ES-bin-22
GCACACCATCGACCCAATCAGCCACTTCTGGTAAGAGCGTATTATCCCGCCGTGTAAACACATCGACTGTGTAGCCCATCGCTGCTAAATGCTTAGCAAGCTGCCCAACATAGACATTTTGCCCACCGCTATCAACGCCACCCAAAACGCCAAACGGGGAAGCATGTTCACTAATGAATGCCAACCTTTTTTTCATGCTCTACCTCGCGCTAACGTGTGGGATGTTGAGGGTCGTTGCCGCTCCTCTTGTCCCGTGACCCGTGCAAACGCAGCATCCCAATCACGGGTAAACCGCTGAATATTAAAACGTTCCTGGGCATACCGTCGTGCACCGTCACCTAAACGGCGTGCCTCTGCGGGATCGCGCAGTAAGGTTTGCATTACATCTACCAGGCGATCGATATCTGTATCCACATAGCCGGAGACCCCGTTTTCTACGACCGTTGCCATTTCGGTTGTGGCTAAACCGACGATCGGCATACCCAACATCATGGCTTCACAAACCGTTAAGCCCAGGCTGGTATAGCGAATGGGATTGAAAAAGAAACGATACCGCGCTTGAAACGCAGGCAACTGTGCGTGTGGAATTTCGCCCAAACCATATTCTTTGGTACCCATACCCACTAAATCCAGAGGCACCTGCTGCTGCACGCGATCGAAAACATCAGCACCCAACCGACGACCGCGCGATCGCAGACCATTTACAACGACTAGACCGCGATCGAGTTCACCTGTGTAGCGTACCTCTGGCACAACGACACCATGTTCAATGACACAAGTAGGCGTGCAGCCGCTGTCCCACATCAAGGCATTAAAGGGTGTCACGTGCACCAACAGCACGTTGGGATCGTCAACATGATGACGCGTATTAGTGGGATGCTCCTGCGGTGGATCATGCTCCAAATAGAGGCGAGGTAACTGTCGCTGAGATGCCGACAGGATCTCGTATTGATCATCCTGATAGTTTTTACGCGACTGAAACAGCACACAATCAAACTCTTGCTCTTGCACGACTTCAGCAGGCACGTCATGAACATTGCCTGACCACGGGATACCCCCTAACCGACCTCCGTAGCCTTCGGGGTGCCCTGGTTTTACAGGCAAGTAAAACTCATGATGGGATTGCGTCAGGTAGTAGAGATAGCTCCCATGCACATGCCAGGTTAAAATGCGTAATGGGCGCATGAAAGTCACACTAAATCAATAATGGTTGACGCTGAAGATGGGTTTAGAAAAGCAATAAAGGCATTGCTAGACTAAATGTGTAGCTAAACTAACAGAAGTCGATTAACGGTATACCCCAGTAGGTTGGTCAGAGCCAAAGATTGGGTTTCACAACAATTCTTTGAATGCAACCCTAGTTCCTATGATGAATGGCTGCACGACAAGTTTCATCGGCTGTTTGCCCAATATGTGGTTGATCCCAACGGTCAGCGATTGTGCATTTGCACAACTTGTTCACATCACCGTGAAGCGATCGCAAAAAGAGCGCCAAACGAATCTGCATCGCCGCATCAAAACGACGTGGATCAAGCCCTGTGAGGGACGTGATTTTTTCCAGCCGATAGCTCAATGTATTGCGATGGATCGACAATCGGCTTGCTGTAGTCGAAAGGCAACAGTTTTCAAAAAAGAACACATCCAGCGTTTCAAGCAGTTCAGATTCTTGGTCAAGTGGGCTAAGCAGATATTTAGCAAGATCAATCTTGGTACGTTCATGAGAAAGCCCTACAAAGGCAGCAATGCCCAACCCATCCAAACAATGAACTTGATTTTGACCAGAGAACCGCTTACCCAGCGATAGTGCGGCGCGTGCATCTTGATACGAGGATGCCAGCCCTTTCAACGTGGGATGATAACGACCAATGCCAAGGTTGATGGTGGTTTGTGTCTCACCTCGCAAGCGATCGAGCAGGGCAGCTCCAGCTCGTTTCAAGGCAATAAGATTTGCCCACGATGCATCAACCTGTTTTAGTTCATCATCCCGGCTCGTCCATGCAGCTAAATCTTGCGTGCTGCTGGCTTTGAGTACAGCAATTTCACCGTCCCCAATATAGGCGCAAATGGTGTCATTGGGTAAATGAAAAAAGCTAACCACACTGCTAATAACAAGCTGCGCCCGTCGCAAAATTTGTGCCGATGGTTCTAATTCTCGCAGCGCGATCGTAGACAGAATGTAATCAGCCGCATCGATTAAAATCACCGCACGGGGGCGAGTTAAATCCATGCCCAAGATTTGTCCCTCTCGTAATAGATTGATTTCGCTCACGTTGGAACCGCGCAACAGATCGTGAATAAATTTGTTTTTAAGTTCATGTTGATCGGGCTGCGCTATCGCCGTTACCTGACTAAGCATTAATTCCACCAGCATTTGCGCGGGACGTAGCGAGATGGCTTCGCTCTGCGCTGACGGTGCAATGAGTAACGCACCCGTTTGTCCAGCGAAATGCATTGGAATTTGTAAAGCCTTAACGTCCACTTGAGAATGAATCGCATGAAGTGAAACGCTTGTTTCAGCGGGGCTGCTCATTGCAACGATCGAGCCTTGCTCATTCAACACTGAAACCTGTGCGGCTAAAAGTTGAGCCAGTCGCCCAGCGATAGCGGTTGCAACCTGCTCAAACGAAGGAGTCATGCTGATACCCCTTCCCATCGGATTGGTTGTGACGCAATGGAAGACGATCCGTTAGAAGCGGGCGCTTGTTGTAAAAGTGCTTCCGCCTGTGCGATCGCGTCTTCCAGCGTTCCCCCTCTAGCGGTACAAACCACCCGATGCAGCGTACGGTTCAGCGGTGCCCATCGATCGAGATTAGAGGTTGTAAAGAGCACCACGCTGGGCACTTGAAGCGCTGCCGCTAAATGTGAGACACCTGTATCGTTGCAAACGAGCAAGCGAGCACCTTTAAGCAAGACAGCCAACGCACCCAAACTGGTACAGCCTGCCAGATTGAGTGACGGAGCCTGCATCAATCTGGCAACCGCTTGTGTGAGTGGAACTTCCTCTGACGAGCCAGTGAGCACAATCTGGTATCCCTGCCGAGTCAGCGCATCAGCTACGATCGCAAACTGTTTCGGTGACCAGCGGCGATCAGCAATACTGGCACCTGGATGAATACAAATGTAGTGTCCACGGAGAGAATGCGTTGCTGTGATTGTAGCCATTGCCTGGTAATCTTGCTCGCAGAGCGGAAACTCCAATGTCTCGCCCTGAGCAGGAATACCCAGAAATTCCATCAGCCGTAAATAGCGTCGTATTTCTGACTCATCTTCAAGGAAGGGTAAAAAACCATCTGGCTCAGGGCAGTATTGACCCGGCAGAAAAAAACCAGCGTTATGTTTTGCACCAAAGAGCACAATGAGTGGGTTTGTGATCGTGCCACTACCATGAAGTTGCAACGCTAGATCGAAGCATTGGTTTTGTGCTGTCTCAAAAAAAGCGGGAAGCTGCTGAAGCTGTAGATCTTGCTCTGGCAGACCCGGATACCCTGGGGAGGGTAATAGTTCATCGACATACTGGTGAAATCGCTGTACCAATGATCGTGTTTTTGGTAATCCCACTAGCGTAATAGTCGCTTGCGGCAAGGCAGTACGTAGCGATCGCAACGTGGGGACAATACAGAGAAAATCACCCAATCCTCCTAGCGATCGCACCACTACAATCCGCCTCAAGTGAGAAAGATGCTCACTGCTAAACATCACAGCCCTTAAGGGTGTTCGCTGATTCATAGAGGTGGCGGGCGATCGATTTACAATACGCAGCAGCTTAGCGGCTTCCTGGATCTTGCACGTCTATCTGTAGATTCAGTCTTGCTTTGAAACCACGTATAAGCTTCAGCATAAGAAAAATTGGTTAAAAAAATCGCCAGAGTTTCCCCCCTGGCGATTACATTTATTCATTAACCCAACAGCAGTACGACCGCTGTTCAATAATACTGAGGCTTAGCTCCTGCAAACTTTAGAACCTCTCGACTAAGGTCTATGATTACTGCCGTAGCCGATTACAGCAACTTTATGGCGGTAAACCAACTCAGCACCATACCAGCCAGTAATGCCAATTAGCGTTGCTACAAACAGCGAGATAACAAGCCCAGTCGGTAAAATGGCACCTGCTTGATTGCCCCATCTTAAAGCAAAGCTCACCAATGACAACGCAAGTACAGCAATGTTGCCTGTCATATGCACCCAACCAGCCTGATGTTCACGCACACGATCGATCTTTAGGAAATCCATCATGCCAGTTGCAGCGGCTAGAAGACCCATGATGATGCCAGCACCGATGAGCCAAAACGATGCACGTGCCCAGAAAGCATCACCTGTCAACCAGTAGCCAACATCAGTTCCCAAGGCACCCGTCAGAAACGCGATGGGAAACGTGACAATCAACGGATGCAGTGGATGTCCTGCGATCGCAACTGTGCTGGGCACACCACTGTCGCGGTAGTCCCTCTCATCACTCTCAATGATCGGAGGGATATTTGGTGTTTGAGTCATAGTTCTACCTCAAAAAATTGTGAGCATTGTGATCGAGTTAAGAGGGTACTTAAAACGGTATCAATGTGCTGTCAGGGTGTCAGGGCAGGGCAAGCGACCGGATGATTTTAATCAGTGAGAAACTTTTTTACCGGACGCTACGCCCTCCAAGTAGGCAATACGTTCTCAACAATCTCTAAGAGATAGTCTTCTTCACCTTTCCGTCCTAAAGCGCCTAATCTACTGCACGTCTGGTAGCATTAGCAGCTTCATCAGCCTTATCCTGGGCAAATTCACCTGCACGATTAAACACTTTTCCAGCGTTGTCGATCGGCTCTTTGACACCACGAGAGATATCGTCACCAGCCGCCTTTGCGTTCTGTTTAGCCTGATCAAACGTACGGGAAGCTTGGTCGGACGCGCCCTTCACGTTACGCTCAAGATTCTTAGAACCACGCTCTCCAACTCGCCCCAAATCTTCCTTAAGATCTTCAGCGCTTTGACCCAGATCGTCTCCAATATTCTCAATACGCTTGTTTAGCGGCGTACCATTGCGGAAGTTTTTGACGTACTGTTCAGGACTATCGATGCCCTTCTGGTTGATGTCACGCACTGCTCGATCCTTTAGAGCTTTGGCTTTAGCATCAACGCTACTTTTGTCGATGCGGGTGGTGTCAACATCATCAAAGTTGTTCATGCCACCTTTATAAGGCTGCACCTGACCGGGAGTAATGGCATCGGAGCCACTGGGATTCTTCATTGAAGCGGTATCGGTTGCGCTTGCACGACTACAAGCAGTGCTGAACAACATTAATAGACTCACCGCAGCAATCGTTAAGAGCCGATTCAACCGAACGCCGTTAAAAAAAGCGAAAATCTTGTTCATTGGGTCACTCCATTAATGTTAATTACGTATTGACCATGCGGCTTATTCTTTGCACTTCAAACCCTGGCACTAGCGGAAACATTGACGTTACCGATGCAGCATGGTCAAAAGATGCAATGAAAGACTGCCAATGGTACAAAGCTAGCGGCATTACACCTAATTACTCAATTGATTGATTGGTCGAGCCAGTGAGGTGCTTACTGGCTTCTTTGAATGTTTGAATTGATTTTTCCAAAATCTTGGCGTTTGGATCACTGCGATCGATCACCTCTTGACGCTTTTCAGGTATTTGCTGCGCTTCCTTCATTGCGTCTCTCGTCGCGTTGCCGCGAATTTGAGTTGTGTCTGCAACTCGATTTTTCAGTTTTGTAGCTGAGCGTTCAACCGTTTCACTAGCGGTTGCAGCTAACTGGTCAGGGTTGAGAGTGCTAGCACGATCGCGCTTACTGACAGCAGGATCGGTAGACATTTGATCTTCGCTGTAGCCATCGCCACCAGCTTTGTGAGGGTTGTTCTGTCCACCCATTTGTACTGGCGGATAATTTGGGCGAACACCCGCTACATTCCCGTTGCTACAAGCAACATTTAAAAGTAGGACAAAACCTGCTGCAAAAACCGCAAGCAGCCTACCAAGGCGTAGCTTCTGACAAAAAGCAATTAGCATATCCTAAAGTCATCTCCTCATTTTTACATCATTAAGCAACTCAGTTATAAACAGGCAGGGTTTACGACCTGATTGCTTTAACTGACTTGGGCAGAGTAAATTGATCAATTCAACTTGATCAAATCAACACTGTTGCATACACACAAGAGAACCCTTCGCTTACTGACAAACGGCTTTTTCATCAGGCATAAAATGGAACAGCACATTAGCTCAAACAACTGCGTGTGGTCAGTTCAAAGCTGATGTGTGTCTTTGTCGAAGTTCCATCTCATCGTAAAGGTTCAACACTAACTAGGCACCGAATGTTTTCTAAGCATGTTACTGCTTGAACTCTTTCACAGCCTCTAACTCGAGATAGATTTCGAGCGATTCAAAATGTTTGCTTGGGTAATCTGGACTGAATAGGCAACTACTTCTGGTGGCTTTGCTGATGATGAGCAAGGCGAGACACAACGTTGTAGGCATCTGAACCAGGATGAGAAATTTCTTCAGTTCCTTCGGTGGAGCCTTCGATCGCCCTCCAGGCTTCTAGACCACCAGTTAGCTTTGCTACGTTGCGAAAGCCTGCACCTTTCAGTTGAGTTGCCGCTTGTAGGGTTTCGTCTTCGGTGGCACCGTAGAGGTAGATATCACGCGATTGATCAAGCGATTGGGCAACATTTGCTAACCGATCCATCGGCGCGGGCATTGCTCCCATGATGTGACCTTTGTTAAACGATTCGCGATCGCGCACATCGAGAATGGTCAGCGCTGGTTCACCCCATTCCAAGCGTGATTTTAAGTCATGGGCAGAAGACTCAGCCTTTAAGCCCTGTGGTGTAGGGGTTAGGTCGGGCAGTGCTTCTTTTGCGTCTTTGATTGCGTCTTGAATGTTTTCCATATGACTAGCTAACTCATAACGTCAAGATTGAACTTAACAAGAAATTTTAGCTACTTACTCTTCCTATAGAATGAACTATAGCTGAAGAACACATTTAGAAGCTACTAGAAGCATAGGTTTAAGAATATAGAGTTCTTGATTCAAGTTTGCTGGACTGTTGCGTTTGACAACGTTTGATAAAAGTTTCCTCTGTTGATTTGATATTAAGAAGCGCTTATAGCGGCTTTCATAGTTATGAAGTACAGTTAATAACTTAGCGCATCCACCAGTAGAGCAATGAAATCCTACTCCCTTGACTTGCGCCAAAAAGTGATTGAAATCTACGAAAACGAACCGATCTTACAGCGACAACTCGCCAAACGGTTTCGGGTCGCTCCAAGTTTCGTCACCAAACTTCTCAGACAGTATCGGGAAACCGCGCAACTTGCCCCGAAGCCTTGACCGGGTCGCCTGAAAAAGCTCAAACCAGAACAGTTTCTAGGTCGTACAAGCCCTCGTCAACGCTCAACCCGACATCACCTTGGATGAATTGTGTCAAGCGCTGCATGAGCAAGTGGTCATCAGCGTCAGCGAACCGACCATGTGTCGAGTGCTAAAGCAGCTCCAAATCACCCGTAAAAAAATCCCTTCATCCCAGCGAGAAGCAAAGTGAGCGGGTGCAAGGTTTACGCCGTGAGTACTGGGATGAGGTGAGAGACATGCGAGTCCAAGCTCTGAGTCGATGCCGCACCCTGTTTAGGAACGGCGAGATGCGTCAGGAACGCTTCAACGGCTTCAGCACTCAAATGGCGCGGCGCAGCCATCTTGTGAAAGCAAATAAACTCTTTGATCCGATGGACATCGCTTTTTTCAGTCTTGTAGGCATAGTGATGAGGAAATTATTGTTCGCGCGACTCAGATGGGAGTAGCTTTGGTGAGTGTAGCCCCGTTCTATCTAGGAAGTAGTAGAAGAGGGCAGTTTCTTTTTGGTTACGCCAATTTAGAAGAAGAAAAAATTGATCAAGGAGTTCGTCGATTAGCTCAAATCTTAGATGTTGAGATATAAGCAAAGGTGGAAGCAGTCAAACAGTTCGTGGAGCGGACTACCTAGAGATCTTGATTTAGATGCGAGTGTGTTTGCAGCCGCTCAACAGGAATATTAAACCTCAATTCCAGCCTTGGCTGACGATCGCAAGTAGCCTGAGATGAAGCACAGCGTTGGAACCTCGATCGCGCCCAACGCTGTACAGTAGAATAAGCGTCGTTACAAACCGAAACAGTGACTTCATCGTCTGCCGTCAAGCCTCAGCGCCGATCGCTCCAGGCAACTCCTGCGAAGATCTTTCATTGGGTCAACATCATCAGTCTCTTTCTGATGCTGACCAGTGGGTTACAGATTTATAATGCCAATCCGGTTTTTGGTGGACGAGAGGGCTTTCATTTTCCCTTTGTTGGCTTGCTTGGTGGCTGGCTGGCGGGTGGACGACACTGGCACTTCGCCGCAATGTGGTTTTTCTCGCTGAATCTGCTCTGGTATGGCGTGTATGTTTTAGTGACGCAGCGCTGGAAGCATCGCTATGTGGGTGGGAATGACATCAAAGCATTGCAGCAGAGCAAAAATCCGAAACGGCGTTTTTATGCGTGGCACCGTGTTGCTTATACGTCGATTATTCCCATCCTGTTGCTGGCACTGCTGAGCGGCATCGGCATGTACAAACCCGCTCAGTTTCACTGGATTGTGGACTTTTTTGGCGATTGGTTTGCGCTTAGAGTGGTGCATTTCCTGACAGTGCCGACGGTCATTGTCTTTGCGATCGTTCATTCCTGGCTGGCACTCAAAGCAGGCGGCGAACGACTGGTTGATTCAATGTTTTTGGAGCAGTGAGGGAAAGGCAGTAGTCAGTAGTCAGTAGGAACCTAACTCAAAACTCATCATTCAAAACTTCTCATGCACTCTCCCGACGACGCTCCCGACTCTCTTCCTCGCCGCAGTTTTCTCAGAATCGCTGGACTCACGGGTGCAGGGTGGATTGTCAGCACGGCGGGTTTGACGCTGGCAGAAAGTGTGGCAGGTAAGCTGTTTATGCCTGTGAACGATCGCTTGGATGCGTTGTTGCTGAATCCGCAAAAGGTGGTGCCAGAGTTTCCGGTGGGCGCGATCGAGCCAGCAGCCTTGATTGAAAATACTTTTCGGTTCATACCACGGATCGATCGTGCCGCGTTTCGGTTGACGATCGATGGTGCGGTCAACCAACCGCTTAGCCTCGACTTGGCAAGCATTCAGCAGATGCCGCTGACATCAATGGTCATTCGTCATGTGTGTGTCGAGGGTTGGGCAGCGATCGTTCAGTGGGGCGGGATCAGGCTGCGAGATTTGATTCAACTGGCGCAACCAAAGGCAGACGTGCGCTATGTCTATATCCAATCGGCCGATGGCTATTACGAAAGCTGGGATTTGGCATCAGCGTTGCACCCTCAAACCTTGCTGGCATATCAAATAAACGGTGCGCCGCTACCTGCTAAGAACGGTGCGCCGCTGCGGTTGGCATCGCCGATTAAGCTAGGCTACAAGCAGAGTAAGTGGGTGACGGGCATTACCCTGGTCAGCGAATTACCTCAGCAGAAGGGTTACTGGGAAGATCTGGGTTATGAGTGGTTTGCAGGGCTTTAAGGCTGCAACTTATGGCTGCAAGATCAACCGCCACTCAACGGCTTTAGCATTCCAAAGTGGTTGAGCCGTTTCGTCTACAACGTAGGGTCCCCAATAGCGTCCAGAGCCATCCTGGGCAAAGGCGACCAGCACGTCCCCTTTTTTCAATTTGAGGGCGCGATCGGGTAACGAAACCAGCAATCCTTGCCTGCCGCCTTCTTCGGGCGCAAAATCCCAGTGAGCGGGTAGCTCATAGAGGGGCTGGTCACCTGCCTCTGCGCTTTGAGATTTCCCCTTAGCGCGCTCTGTCTGTACGGGTGTTTTTCTGGACAATAGCGCGACCCGCACTGGATAGTTTGTAGGATTGCCAACCCGAAAGACTCCCTGACGAATGCCTGCTGTGCCATTCATCTGCACAGCCGCCTCTGTTGGTTGAATTGACGTTTGTGGCGGTAAGCTGGTAGCGGTGGGAGCAGGCGTTGAGTTCTTTCCTACAGCCTTGATTGACTCCGTAACGGATGCTGGCAATGGGTCGAGCGTTGGCTGCACGATCGCGGTGACGGTAAAACGTTTGAAAACCATCCATGCACTCACTGAACATAACAGTGCCGCTAAGGTCACACCGATCGCAAACTGCCATCGTGACTTTGGTTGCTTAGCCTGCTTGCCCGTCATCGCTTTGCCATTTATAGCCCTACTCTAGTAATAACAAGCTTTCAGTCCATTCGGGAAAGAAACATTCTAAAGTGAAGCAGCGTACGCTTTGGTCGGTGTGTTGTTCTGGTTAGACGAAACGTTGCCGAGCGATCAAGGAAAAAGAAGCGATGCAGAATACTCGTCTTAATCGTGTAGTAGATGTAACGGTCGATCGCCTCAGCAGTTGGTTGCGCAACCCGTGGCGACGGTTATCCGTGCTCATGATTAGCTTGCTCTTTGGCAATTATTTAGGACCGACGATTTCGCTGGTTGCCGGACAACGAGGACAATTAGACGTTGCCATTGCCGCCCTTCTCGCTGCCCTGACTGAACTGGTGAGCGCTGTTGTCTATCGCCGGGCAGAAGGGACGCGATCGCTCTTTCTGGAGTGCCTCAACGCGATCAAAATTGGGTTGATTTACGGTCTGTTTGTGGATGCGTTTAAGCTCGGTTCTTGAGACAGGGCGTTACCTGTCGCATCCCGAAGCCAAAAGCGTCTAGGCTTCCTGTCTAGAAATGCTATAAATCGAACTAGACGCTCATTTTTTGCTCATGTCTCCTACCGATTTACTCACGCCTCAAGCGCTGTCCACGACGACTCAGGAAAAGTTTGCCGCGCTGCGATCGCTCCTTGCTGCCCACCGTTTGGATGGCTATCTCGTCCCAGCGGCTGACGAACATTTGAATGAGTACCTGCCAGAAGCAAAACGGCGACGCATCTGGCTCAGCGGCTTTTCGGGGTCGGCTGGCGATTTATTGGTCGGGCAGGAAGGGGCGTGGCTGTTTGTCGATTCTCGCTATTACGAGCAGGCAGATCTGGAGGTTGATCCCTCGCTGATGCACGTGTCCAAACTGGGGCTAGAGAAGCAGAAAACCCTTGACGAAACCCTGGAAAGCCTGGGACGAGAAGCAAGCAAAGCCAACGGCACGTTTCGTTTAGGGTTTGACCCGTTTACCCTTACGGTCAGCCAGTTTCGCAGCTTTGAGAAGCAGTTGGAACCGTCAGGCGTGACTCTGGTACCGCTGGCTGGCAATCTGGTCGATCGCGTCCGCCTGCAACAGCCGTGGATCGGTGCGGAACCGTTACTTGCGTATGCTGATTCCCAACTGTTCTATTTATCTGATGCCCAGACAGGAGAGACGATCGCGCAAAAGCTCACGCGTGTAAGAGAAGGGATGCAGAAAGCGAATGCCGACATTCTCCCCATTACGAAGCTCGATCAGATTGCGTGGCTCTACAACTTACGCGGTTGGGATGTGCCATATAATCCTGTGTTCATCGCGTACAGCGTCGTTACCGTAGCCGATGCCTACCTTTTTACCAATCTCGATCGCATCGCTCCCAAGCTGCAAGCATTCTTACAAACACAGGTCACGCTGCTGCCCTACGAAGGCTATGCCGAGAGGCTGAAAGCTTTAGTTGCTCAGTCCCCCAAGCAGCGAGTTTTAATTGATTCCAAGCACACCACAATGGGTACGCATGAGTTGCTGACTGATCCTGCTGCCGCAACCACCTGCAAACTGGTTGAAGCCAATAACCCGATCGAGGGCATGAAAGCCCGCAAAAACGCGATCGAAGTGGCACAAATGCAGCAGGCAAATTTGAAGGCAAGCCGCGCTAAAACTCGCACATTAAAGTGGGTTGCTGATCAGTTGGGTAGCGACAAAACGCTCACAGAAGCCGATGTCGCCGCAACGGTAGAACGGTTCTATGCCGAAGAAGCCAATTTTCAGGGCTTAAGCTTCAACACGATTGCGGGAGCCGGAGCCAACAGTTCGATCGTCCATTACGGCACGCCTAACCCTCAGCGAGTGCTATATGCTGGCGAATTGCTGCTGCTAGACTCTGGCGCACAGTACGCATCCGGCACGACAGACGACACGCGGACGTTGATTGTTGGCAATCCAACTCCAGAACAGATCGAGTGCTACACCGAAGTCCTTAAAGCCCACATCAACTGTGCGATGCAGCGCTTTCCCAAAGGCACAACCGGGGCGCAACTAGATGGCATTACGCGATCGACTCTCTGGTTCGCAGGGCTAGATTACGGGCACGGCACCGGACATGGTGTTGGCGCGTTCCTCAACGTCCACGAGGGTCCCAACGGCATCAGCAAGCGAGTGAGCGAACCACTAGAACCCGGCATGGTCACCAGCATCGAACCGGGCTTTTACAAACCAGGCTGGGGCGGTATTCGCCTTGAAAATCTCTACGTGGTTAAAGACCTAACGCCTAAAGAGGAGACACCAGCGGCAGACGTAAAGCCTGATCCCAACAAACTCTCCTGGTATGGCTTTGAATCCTTGACCTACATTCCCTTCGACAAACGCCTGATTGATCGTGATCGCCTCGACTCTCGCCAACGTGAATGGCTCCAGCACTATAACGATGCGATCGTCGCCAAACTTTCTCCAACTCTCAGCCCAGAGGAAATTGTGTGGCTCAAAGATGTTTGTGCTTCTTAATCGCTTTGCCATGCTGGCATGATTGACACGACTTTGTGATCACTTTAAGGAGACCGATGCCATGACGATCGCCACCCAGAAACCCACTACGTTAGAAGAGTTTCTGAAACTGCCAGAAACGAAACCTGCTAGTGAATACATTAATGGGTCAATCATCCAAAAACCAATGCC
>JACMKO010000390.1 GCA_014380065.1 Leptolyngbya sp. ES-bin-22
CCACCTTCTAATCCAAGTCAGGAATTGTGGATTGTTTAGCACTCAACGGCAGAGAGTGCTAAAGTCAATGTGAAGAACTGAGCGAGTAGTTATGGCAAAAATTGTTGTCTTTAATGACGAATCGCGGCAGGCATTGGAGCGAGGCGTGAATGCGCTGGCAGATGCCGTTCGCGTGACCTTGGGTCCAAAAGGTCGCAATGTCCTTCTGGAAAAGAAATATGGCGCACCCCAGATCGTAAATGATGGTGTCACGATCGCACGAGAAATCGAGCTGGAAGATCCGCTAGAAAATACAGGCGCTGCTCTCATTCGGGAAGTTGCCTCTAAGACGAAAGATTTGGCTGGTGATGGCACCACAACGGCAACTGTGCTGGCACAAGCCATGATCCGGGAAGGCATGAAAAACGTAGCGGCTGGGACAAATCCAGTGGCGCTGCGTCGCGGGATTGAGAAAACGGTCATCAAGCTGGTCGAAGAAATTAAGGCAGTTGCTAAGCCTGTGGAAGGGAACGCGATCGCTCAGGTAGCCACTGTTTCATCCGGTAACGATGAAGAAGTCGGAGCCATGATCGCCGAAGCGATGGGTAAAGTTGGCAAAGATGGCGTGATCACCGTCGAAGAATCCAAATCCCTCAACACCGAGATGGATTTGGTGGAAGGGATGCAGATCGATCGCGGCTACATCTCTCCCTACTTTGTCACCGATGCTGAACGGATGATTACCGAACTTGATAATCCCCTCATTCTGCTTGCTGATAAAAAGATTAGCTCCATTCAGGATCTGATTCCGGTACTGGAGAAAATTGCGCGATCGGGTCAGCCGTTGCTCATCATTGCTGAAGATGTGGAAGGCGAAGCGTTGGCAACCCTTGTTGTCAACCGTCTGCGCGGTGTACTAAACGCCTCCGCCATCAAAGCACCCGGTTTTGGCGAACGCCGCAAAGCCATGCTGCAAGACATTGCCGTCCTTACAGGTGGGCAGGTCGTTGCCGAGGAAATCGGACTCAGCCTTGACACCGTTACCCTCGAAATGCTGGGCAAAGCGCAAAAAATCACCATCACCAAAGACTCAACCACGATCGTCTCTGGCGTTGAAAATAAAAGTGATATTGACAAGCGCGTTGCCCAACTCCGCAAAGAACTCGAGCGCAGCGATTCTGAGTACGACAAAGAAAAGCTACAAGAACGCATTGCCAAACTGGCAGGCGGCGTGGCTGTGATCAAAGTGGGTGCCGCAACTGAAACGGAACTGAAAAGCCGTAAGCTCCGCATTGAAGATGCCCTCAACGCGACTAAAGCAGCGGTTGAAGAAGGCATTGTTCCCGGTGGTGGCACCACGCTGATTCACCTCATTCCCAAGCTAGTTGAGTTTAGCGGTAGCCTGAGTGATGAGGAGCAAGTCGGAGCAAACATCGTCATCAAAGCGCTGGAGGCTCCCCTACGCCAAATTGCAGACAACTCTGGCGTTGAAGGTACCGTCGTCGTCGAAAAGGTGCGCACCTGTGATTTCAACGTCGGCTATAACGCTCTCACAGATGTCTATGAAGACCTGATTGCGGCTGGCATCGTTGATCCTGCGAAGGTTGTCCGCTCTGCTATTCAAGATGCAGCGTCGATCGCAGGGATGGTGCTTACCACCGAAGCGCTGATTGTCGAGAAGCCTGAACCTAAAGGCGCTGGCGGCGGTGCTCCCGATATGGGTGGCATGGGCGGCATGGGCGGCATGGGCGGCATGGGCGGCATGGGCGGCATGGGCATGATGTAGTCTTTTGGTCATCGATCTGTAGGGACGTTACATGTAACGTCCCTACAGACGATCGCAGGGCGAGACCCAACCTACTACTGTTTCGATCGCCGCTGGATTTTTTGACCACCCAAAAGCTCGTGCGTTTCTGCTAGAAGCGCTGGAATCTTATCGGCATGAGGGCTACTCGCAAGGCACTGCCGCAAATCTAGTTCTGCAACCCGATCGCCACTCGCGCCTGGGAACCAATGACTACCTTGCCCCAAGAGGTTGTAGCGCATCTTGCCAAAGTCCACCATGTCGTAGGCGATCGCCAGATTGCGGAGCCACAGCATGACGGGAATATTCAGCCCATCGGGTGTTTCTGCTGGTGCGGGTAAGCCAACATGCCAGGTTTGCATCCAGTCTGCACCGAGACGGGCGATCGCGGCTTGCTCTAGCCGCTCTAAAAGCGTCGGTAGAACATCAGTCGCCTGATCGAGCAACGCCAACGTTTTCAGATGTTCATCAAAATCTTGAGGCTTGTCAGCGCCCACGCTAAGGGTGTGCACCTGCGGATGGCTGAGGCAAAACAGGTCGTTGAAGACGATCGGACTTAGCGGCGCACAGAGTTCCACCAACCGTTGCGGCGGTTTAAACAGCATGCCACCCTTCTCAGAGGGGCTGATAATGAAAACGCCCATATCGTGCCGAGTCGCAGCTTCGATCGCAGACCAGTTGATTTGATTAATGTAGTACCAGTGCAGGTTTACGTAGTCAAATTGGTCAGTAGCGATCGCCTGCTCAATGACCTCCGTTGGTCCATGCGTCGAGAAGCCAACGTAGCGAACTTTGCCCTGTGCTTGCAGCGTACGAACCACATCCAGGCAACCGCCGGGATGGATGCAAAAGTCCAGTAACTCAGGCGTATTAATGCCGTGTAAGCCCAGCAGATCAACGTAATCCAGCTTCAAGTACGATAGCGA
>JACMKO010000391.1 GCA_014380065.1 Leptolyngbya sp. ES-bin-22
CGCCTGTCCTAGCCCCAGTTCCACATCAGCGGACTGTCATCCAACTGATCCGTGACAATCCGTCCAATCTGGTCAATCTCTGCAAGATCGGCTTCAGTGAGCTTGATGTTGCCTGCTTTAGCATTTTCAACCGCTTGTTCGGCATTGCGGACACCCACGATCGCGTTTGCCTGGGGTTGCGCGACCAGCCATGCCAGCGCTAGATTACCGAGGCTCGTTTGGTAGCGATCGGCGATCGGACGGAGCTTGGCTAATGCCGTTTGAGCGCGTTTGTAGGTTTCGCCCTGAAACAGCTTATTCTTCGCACGGTTGTCTTCTGGTGGGAAGGTGTGGTCAGGTGCAAATTTGCCCGTCAGCAGTCCTTGCGCTAATGGTGAGTAGGCGATGATGGAAATTTTCTGCTCCATACAATAAGGTACGGCATCTTTTTCGACGTAGCGCCAGAACAATGAGTAAGGCGGTTGCAGGCTGTCGATACGTCCGTACTGTGCCGCTTCTTCAAGCTGTTTCTGGGAAAAGTTGGAAACGCCGATCGCCCGAATTTTGCCCTGCTGCTTCAAATCATTGAGTGCCCGCATGGTTTCCTCGATCGGCACCACTTCGCTTTTAAAGGAGCCGGAGGGCCAGTGGATTTGGTAGAGATCGATGCGATCGGTCTTCAAGTTTTGAAGCGAGGCTTCGCAGGCGGCAAGCACCTGATCGTATTTAAGGTGATTGGCAAACACCTTCGTCGCGTAAACAACTTGATCCCTCACATCGGACAAAGCTTCGGCAACTACTCGCTCGGAATGTCCACTGCCGTAAACTTCAGCCGTATCAACTGTTGTGATCCCGGCATCAAACGCGGCTCGAATGGCTTTAATGGTATCGGCATCTTCAACGCCAACCCATTGGCTTTTGCCCGCTTGCCAGGTGCCAGTGATGACAGGCGTGATGTGAATGCCTGACGTACCGAGTGCTCGCTTTTCCATACTGATTTCTAGCCTGTGGTTCAAAGGTAGGATAACGCTGACTGTAAATAGACTGCATCATCCTACAGATTTAGCACCCTTACAGGTTGAGGGCTAGTTGAAGTTGTGACTTAGCATGGCTTTCTGGTAGTGGCGTAGGGCTGACACTAACAGCCGAACAGTAGCGGGCAAAGGTGCAGCGATCACACTGCCGTCCAGGCTGTGGCTCCCAACCGCGATCGTAGCGCAGCCGCACTGCCAGATCGCTCACCATCGTTTCAACACGCTGCTTGTGGGCTGGCGTGGCTTCAAAGCGAATTTTTTCACCTGTACGCAGAAAGAGCAGGCTGAGGTATTTCAAGCTCTGCTGGTAGGTTTGCTCTAGCGCCAGATAGTACAGCCCGATCTGCACATCCATTTCTGTGGCATCGGGTAGCTTGACTGCACGGCTAGATTTGTAGTCAATAAGTTCCAAGCCGTCGGCGAGAAAATCGAGGCGATCGTACCGTCCGGTAATCAAAAACTCTAGATTTTCAACTTGCAAGAAGCCCTGAATTCTACCTTCCACTGCCAGGGGTTGCGTTAGAGCAACCTCGCCGGCAATGAAGCGGTAGTAGTAGTTTTCTAGAATTTCAAACCCTTCCATGACCTGATTGGCGCTTAATTCTGTAGAATGTTGTCGCCAACAGTGATGCACCCAACGTAAATCTGGCAGGGGTTGTTCGTAGTGCCAGTCTCGATGACACTGGGCAAGCGCCTGGTGGAGCGCAATACCCAATGAGGCTGACCCAAAAAACTCATTCGTCGTTAGCTTGCGCTCATAGCGAAGGTAGTAGGCATAAGGGCAGCGGTTGTACGCCTGAAGCTTCGTCGCTGAAATTTGATAAGCCATACTGTTCGGTTTGAATGAAAGGCACTGCGAATGTGGGTCGCCAGTTCGTTGTCTCTGTTCGTCGTGACATCGTTAGCCGTCTCTCATGACTGGCTACTGACTCATGACCACTAAACGACTGAAAGCTAGTTGTTTTGCCCGATCGGACGCTTGAACAAAGCATCCAGATAGATGCGCGAAGCTTGACGATGATTTTGCTTTTCGGGAATGGAATCAGCGCTGCGGTTTTGCAGCAGAAACAAGGACAGAGCAGCAGCAAACACCCGATCTTGATCCCAATCGGGGCGGATTTCGAGATAGTGCTTCAGCGAATCGTGCAGAACTTCAGGAACTTCAACCAACAGGCTAACGGTGCTATTCATAGAATTTTGGGTTCTCCCTTACATGAGCAGGGTGAATGGGTGTACACCTGACGGCTAGTGTTTTTAGGCAGCTAAACGCAGCGCAAAGCTAGACCTAGCTGGTGCCAAACTACCTCTGAAGTGGAGACAGGATGGACGTTTGCCAGCGATCGGTCAGCGCGCTTTCAAGCAGGTCGTCACATTGTGCAGTCGCCTTCCCCGTCTTGTCAATGATGCGAAATGTTACGCCCAATTTTGGACAATCAAAAGATTCACGAGAGAATAGGGGTTTAAGGCACTTTTTTGTTACGTAACTTCATGAAGTTGGCGCACTTTTTGGCTGTTGCACCCGATCGTCCCCAGTTGAGCAGGCGTGGCGGCAAAGACCGATGGCTTCGTGAAACCTGTGGAAAACTCTCGCAAATCTGTGGAAAAGCTGTGGATTTCGTGGGGAAAAGAGCCAAATAACTTGTGGAAACGGTGTGGATTGTGCGGGGAAACGTGAGGGCAATGATAAGAATTGCAAAAAGTTTAAAAGTCGTGGCTTGTCAGCTTTTTGCGGTTCGCATCACAGGCAACTAACACAAAAGCGCAGAGAATGCCAGACTAATTCTCTGCAAGCTCCGCGTCTCGGCAATGTCCTTTCTTTCGCGATCGCCTCACTGCTTCGGGTGAGCTTTAAAGTACGTCTTATAGATCTCCCGCGCGATCGGCACTGCCGAAACGGCACCAAAGCCTCCGTTCTCGACCACGACCGCAACGGCAATTTGCGGCTTACTGGCTGGTCCAAAGCCTACAAACAAGGCATTATCAGGTTGCCCCACAACTTCCGCTGTCCCTGTTTTGCCGCCCGTCAGTGGAATCGAGCCATCGTTAAGCTGGCTGGCAGTCCCCTGTTGTACTACGGCGATGAGTCCGGCTTTGATGATGGCGATCGTGCCTTGATCCAAACCTGCTGTCACGGGCTGCATTCGTGGCGTGCCAGTCTCTGCCAGTAGTAGATGGGGTTTAACACGCTTGCCCCCGTTGACGATCGTCGAGACCATCACTGCCATTTCTAGAGGCGTGACCTGTACCAAGCCTTGCCCGATCGACATGCTTACCGTGTCACCGCCATACCAGGGTTCCTTGTAAAGCTGCTCCTTCTCAGCAGGCGTTGGGACTGACCCGTGGGTGCCCCCTTCAAGCCCCATGTTGTCTGTCGTCCCAATCCCCAGCCGCTTTGCCCACTTGGAAATTGCCTCTGGTCCTGCTGCCAAACCCACCTGATAGAAAAACGTGTTGCTGCTATAAGCAAACGCATCTCGAAAACCAATCACCCCATAGCTGCTGCCGTGTTCGTGAAACAGGTGCCCACCCAGGTTAAGTGCTGCAAAGGTCGCCAGCGTTGAATCAGGCGAAAACTTGCCGGACTGTATTCCGGCAGCAGCCGTCACGATTTTGAACGTACTACCAGGTGGATAGCCTTGCAGGGCACGGTTCAAAAACGGTTGGTTGCGGCTCTGGAGCTGTTTCCAGTCGGCTGGCGAAATACGGCGCGTAAACAAGTTGGGATCAAACGTCGGTCCACTGGCTAATGCCAGCACTTCACCTGTTTTGACATCCAGCACCACAACGGCTCCACGACGCTTTGCTAATGCTTTTTCAGCCGTTTTTTGCAGCTCTAAATCAAGCGTCAACTGCATGGGCGCACCAGACTGCGACGGCTTCATTCCTAGTGATTTGACTACCTGCCCAGCCGCGTTAACTTCCAGCAGTTGTCCACCCCAAACACCTTGAAGCGTTGTGTTGGCAATGCGTTCAAGGCCCATCTGACCAACCAGCATTCCCATTGGGTAGTCGGGGTTTTTCTTCAAATCGTCAGCCGTTGCTTCGCGGATATAGCCCAATGTATGAGCCGCTAGATCTGCATTTGGATAGTAGCGATTTGATTCGCCTCGAATTTCTACACCAGGAAACTGATTATGCTTCTCTGCTAAGGCTACAAAGGCTGGAAGGGTTAAATCGCGGCTGATCCGGACGGGCGTTGGGGAGTGATACCCAACTTGCTCTAGCTTCGCGAGAATTTCTTCGGGCGGCACGTTGAGGATAAGCCCCAGTTTGGTGGCTGTTGCTGCCCACTGCGCTTTGGAGGCTTCTCTGGGAGAGAGATACACCGATCGCGCCAGCCGATTCGCTGCCATCAGCTTACCGTTGCGATCGAGAATATTGCCGCGATCGGACGGGGTAGGCACGAGCGAAATCCGATTTTTGTCAACCAGATGTCGATGGTACTTACCTTGCACCAACTGAAGTTGTACCAACCGCAAAAGGCACGTGCTAATCAAACCTGTGAGGATCAAGAGCAGGATGACCGATCGCTGCGATCGCTGCGTCAGCGCTACATGGATGCGACGGCTTTTTGAATGAAGCGAAAGTCCACTAGCCATCACTAAAAACGCTCAACGATAGAAGCATACTGATTATGACCTAAGCCTATTGAAGAAACAGATCACTGAACAAATCTGTCATCAGTAGTACCAAGCAACTGTTGGTTTGAACACTCTTGCTAAATTCGCTTACTGATCTAACATACCCGCCACGTTTGTATGAATTTTTCATGAGTCGTTTCGCTCCTTTCGTACTCTGATCTAACGTTGTCTTGAACAGACGTAAAGGTCGGTGACCAGAGCAACATTGTCGCTCAAGCAAGGTTAAATCGACTTGTTGTGGCATCAGTCAGCGCTGAAGCTAATGCGCAGTAATGATAGGTCATCGTCCAAGATCGCCTTAGTATTCAGTGCTTTTACGTGATCAAGAATGAAGTCTAACCCAAGCTGGCTGATGGCTTCTTGCTCGTTGACTAACAACGCGACAAAAGCATCAAAGCCCCACAAATCGTTGTCGTCTCGAAAAATTTCGTAGACACCATCACTAAAAACATACAGTAGGCTGGACGCATCAAGCTCGCACCGTTGATCGGTGAACCGCGTATCAGGCAACATACCGATGGGCATACCCGTTGTTTTTAGTTGGGTGGATTGAATGCCTTGATCGGTCGTGCGATGCAGCAGCAGCGCCGGTGGATGCCCCGCGCTTGAATAAATGAGCTGTTGTTTAACCCGATTATAAACGCCGTACCAAATCGTAAAGTACTTATCGTTTTGACTATCCATTTGAAAGGCTTCGTTGAGAGCCGTGAGGACATGGCTGGGTTGATAGAAGTTAACGCCGTCCATTGACTGCGATCGCAGCATATTTAAGACTGAGATGGACGGTAAGGCTGCGCCTAAACCGTGCCCAGAAACGTCTAATAAATAGATGGCTAAATAGTCGGGATCAAGCCAGTAATAGTCAAAACAGTCGCCGCCCAAGTGCTGTGAGGGCACAAAGCGAGAATCAATGGTCACGCTGCCGCTGAGAGGTTTTGGCAGTAGCGATCGCACATACTCTGCTGCTTCGCTAAACTCTGACTCTAGCAGGCGCTTCTGAGCTTGCAAATCCTGATTGACTTGATGTAGCCTTAGCCCAGCGCGGACTCGTGCTTTCAATTCGCTCAATTCAAAGGGTTTCGTGAGGATGTCATCTGCCCCGTTGTCTAAACCATGAACCCGATCTTCGATCGCGCCGCGCGAGGTGAGCAAAATAAAGAAGACGGTAGACAACTCTGGGTCGGTTTTGATCTGGCGACAGACGGCTAAACCATCCATCAGCGGCATCAGCCAATCACAAATGATGAGGGCAGGATGAAGCTGACGCGCTTGCTTAATGCCATCTAGACCATTGCTTGCAACACTAACGTCATAGCCCTGATCACTCAGTATTTTTCTCAAAATAATTTGAATCGTTGGATCATCATCAATAATTAAAACTTGAGGCATAGGAATTACGAAGTCGTTAAAGGCTAAGGGGTAGACTTTGGTCAGAATAGAGGCGGTAGAAGACGAGAGAAAGCTAGTTCAAACTTGTATTTCTGCCCTTAAGTTGCTACTAAACAGTCTTCCCGTGCGGCTCGATATTATTCAGGTGGCAACCTATACGTTCAAGCGTGATTGAGGATTTCTTACCCTTGCAACCCCTCCAAAGAGCTTTTCTCCAGGTCAACACAGACCTTAACGCGCTGTCTGAAGTTCTTTTATGGTTTGACCAATTTAGTGGCCCACCGATCGCCGATCGCGACTGGCTGCATTGTCAGCTTGTACTGGCAGAAGGGTTTACCAATGCTGTACGCCACGCTCATAAGGGTCGTCCGGTTGAACTTTTGATTGATATCGAAGTCATGGTGTTTGCCGAACGCGTTGAAATGCGGCTTTGGGATTGTGGTGCTCCGTTTAATTTGGCGCATCGGCTTGAACAGTTGCCCTCATCGTTTGATGATGAAGCTGAAGGTGGGCGGGGGCTTCAGCTTATGCGTAAGCTTACTGATGTGCTGAGCTATACGCGGGTCGATCAGCGAAATTGTCTGCTGATTGTCAAGCGTTACGCCGAATGTCAAGTGATGCCTGAAGGGACAAAATAACAGGGAACTGCTTGATGCATCGCCAAGCTCAACTTGTAGTGGCTAAAAAGAACCGCACTTCGTCCAGGGCTTGCTGCAATTGGGTTAATTGTTCGGCGGTGTCCTGAAGCTGGTTTTGACATGCCTGCCGTTCAAATTGGTCGGCGATCGCTGACATTGCTGCTAAGCCAACATTGGCGCTTGCTCCTTTGATGTGATGAGCCGCCTGCTCAAGAGCGTGGAAATTGCGCTGAGCGATCGCGGTTTCAAGCGCCATCAAATGAGCACCCGCATCTTCAACAAACACATGCAGTAACTCAAGCTCAAACTCTTCATTATGATCTGAAAGTTGATGTAGATGGTTCCAGTCAATCACGCGACTAAACCGCAATGTCCGAGCGTCTGATTCATTCTTTGTTTGCCACGCTGCTATTTTTTCACTGCTGTCTGCTTTGTTACCATCTGTTTCGGTAACGACTCCTGTTGAAGGGGTTGAAGCGCTCGGTGTTGCCATAACTGCGTCAGAAAGCCCCTCTATACCAGTTGCTGGTGATGTGAAGACACTGTTTCTTGAAGGTTTATGGCTCTGTTCAAGCTGCTGACCCCAATAAGCCAATTTGGCAGCTAAAACTTCCTTAAGCAATGGTTTGCTGAGATAGTCATCCATACCAGCGGCGAGACAGTTTTCGCGGTCTTCCTTCATGGCGTTGGCGGTGAGCGCGATAATCACTGGCTGCTGTTGACCGTCTAAACAGCGAATGGCGCGAGTGGTGCTGTAGCCATCAAGACCAGGCATCTGGCAATCCATCAAGACGATGTTATAGGGGGTTTGAATGATCATTGCTAACGCCACTTCACCGTCAGATGCCATATCAGCGGTATAGCCCAGATGTTTGAGCTGGCTCAACGTCACGCGCTGATTGACGGCATTATCTTCGACCAGTAGCAGCTTCAGGGCGTATGGCGGTGGCGAAGGTGCGATCGCTGGCACCCTTGTAACGGAAGGGCTATGAACGATCGAGTCCAGATCTGACTCCTCGCTGGTGAGGGGCGATCGTTCGCCTAAAGGAAGTACCTGGGTCGAAGCGCGTCTGAGTGGATCGTCTGTCAGGGTACTCATGATGCAGTCCATTAAGCGCGACGGCTTGATCGGCTTCACCAGGTAAGCCGAAAAACCTAACTCTAAAACCTGTTTACTGCCACCCCGGTGGTTGAGGGAGGTCATCATAATCAATCTAGTGTTTGCCAGCAGCGGCTCTGCCTTGATCTGGTAGCCGAGCATCGCACCATCCATATCTGGCATTTGCATATCTACGATCGCCAAAGCGTAGGGTACGCCTGTTCCTGCTTGTTCCCGCAACAATTGCAGTGCAGTATTGCCATTTTCAGCTTCATCAACCTGCATTCCCCAGGAGGAGACTTGATAGCGCACAATTTTGCGGTTGGTGGCATTGTCATCGACAACCAGCAGCCTGAGCTGACTGAACGGTAGGGCGATCGGTGGCGGCTCCAGTGGCAAAAGCGGAGCCAGTGAGCGATCGAAGGTGAGCGCGATCCAAAACCGCGAGCCCTGCCCAACCGTACTTTCAACGCCAATTTCGCCACCCATCAGCTCTACCAATTGGCGGGAAATGGCTAACCCCAAGCCTGTGCCGCCATAGCGTCGTGTTGTGGAAGCATCGACTTGCGAAAATGGCTTGAATAGTCGTTCCAGCCCAGCGGCAGGAATCCCAATGCCGGTGTCTATCACGGAAAACATGATGGTTGCTGTGGCAGCCGTTTCGGCGATCAGTGATGCCTGAACGACGACCTCGCCAACGCTAGTGAACTTGATTGCATTACCGACCAGGTTGGTGAGCAACTGGCGCAGCCGACCGACATCCCCTCGAAGCTGCGTGGGTAGGTTGCGGTAAACCAGGGTTGCCAGTTCTAGCTTTTTTGCGTGGGCAGCGGGTGCCAAAAGATCTGCCACTTCTTCAATACAGAGATTGAGATCAAAATCGAGCACTTCTAGCTCCATTTCGCCTGCTTCCAGTTTGGAAAAGTCCAGAATTTGATTAATCAAATTCAACAAGGTTTCGCCACTGGTCTGAATAGTTTCGACAAAATCGCGCTGCTCTGGATTCAGGTAGGTCTCTTTCAATAGCCCGGTCATGCCCAGAACACCGTTCATCGGCGTGCGAATTTCGTGGCTGACGGTTGCCAGGAAGATACTTTTCATCTGAGACGCTTGCTCGGCTTCACGGCGGGCTTGCTCTAGCGCCAGGTTGTGCTGTACGAGCTGTTCGCGCTGTTGGGTTTCGCGTTCCAGCAGATATGCCTGTGCAAGAGCAACGCCTACCTGGTCTGCAAGTTGGGTCAGAAATTCGGTTTCAAAGGAACGCCATTGTCTGGCACCCGAACATTGATGTGCTACTAGCAACCCCCAAAGCTGTGCTTTGCCAGTGGCACCGCGCCCCTGGATGATGGGAACGACTAAGTTCGCTTTCACTTGAAATTGAGCCAGCAGGTCGCGATAACAGGCGGTAAGGTTTGCCTGATCAACGTCGTCGATCGCCTGCGTTGTGCCGCGATAATACTTCTGCCAGCCACCGTCTCTGAAGCACGTGTCCTGCAAGGTAATCCCAAGTGCAGGCAACCAATCGGCACCCAGTGATTCTACGACAACAGTGCCGTCCCAGTTAGGTTCAAAGCGGTAGATTAAGACGCGATCGACTTGCAGAAACTGGCGGACTTCGGCAACCGTTGTGCTCAAAATGTCATCCAGGTTAAGCGATTGACGAATGCGGAGGGTGATCGCTGTCAGCAGGTAAGCGCGGTAATTCTGGCTTTCAAGCTCTTCTTCTACCAATTTGCGCTGAGTCACGTCACGGACGATGATCACAGCTTCATCTTCACCACTGACCGCAATGCGGGCTTCTTCGTAGTGCTTGCCATCAGCGAGCGCCAGCTCGTATTCACAGAATTGCAGTTCACCCGTGCGGAGCGCTTCGGCGAGGCAATGCTGGCGTTGGGCGGCAACCGCTGGCGGCAACGCGTCAGCTTCGCGTTTACCAATTACTTCAGCGGGCGGCAAAAGGGTTTCAAAATCCTTGGCGAATTTGACATCGAGATACGTACCCTCGCGATCGACGCGCAGCATCAAATCAGGAATGGCGTTCAGGAGTGCCTGGTTGCGCGTTTCGGTCTTACGGAGGGCTTCTTCGATGTGCTTGCGATCGCTAATGTCGCTGAACGTGCAAAGGACATGCTGAATGCTGCCGTCGGCGTTAAAGTGTGGATCGGCATTGACGAGCAGCCAAACCTGGTCATCATACTTGGGACGATAAACGCCCATGATGACGTTGTGCACAGGTTTGCGCGTCGCGATCGCCTGCGGTACGGGATGGTCTTCGCCAGGAAAAGGTGAACCGTTTTCATGGACAACTTGCCAGCGATCGTCAAAAGACGACATTCCCAGCATTTGAGCTTTCTCCAGCCCCAACATTGCCAGGGCTGCCGGATTCACCAGCAAAACTTCGGCACGTGATCCTTGTAGTACAACGCCCACTTGAAGCTTCTGCACTAAGTCACGGAAGTGCACTTCACTTTCCTGTAGTGCTTGCTCAGTCAGCTTGCGCTGGGTAATATCCTGGAGTTGAGAGACAAAGTACAGCGGTTTGCCCTCCACATCTCGCAATAGCGACGCAGTGAGCAGTCCCCATACTGTGTGCCCTGCTTTATGGATGTAGCGTTTCTCTAACTGGTAAGATTCAATCTCGCCTGATAGCGCCTGGTGATAAAACTGTAAGTTTTTGTTGAGATCGTCAGGATCGGTCAGCTCCTGGAAGGTTTTGGTGAGCATTTCTGTCTCGTCATAGCCAAAAATGCTACAGAGAGAGCGGTTGACCTGAAGACAACGACCATCCAGTCCTGCCAGTGCCATCCCAACTGCCGCCGAATGAAAGGCACTCCGAAACTGTTCTTCGCTTCGTTGCAGTGCAGTCTCTACCTGCTGCCGTTCATCCATTGCGAGGGTTAAAGCACCCAGGCTCAGCCGCAGCTCTAACTGGCTAACCACCTGGCGACTGAGCCGACGGAGAGCCTCAATCATCTGCTGCTGTGGTTCACGCGGGATGCGATCCATCACACAAATGGTGCCGATCGCATGACCCGCTGACGTGATAAGAGGAGCCGCCATGTAGAAGCGCACGTATGGCTCACCTGTGACGACCACGTTGGCAGCGAACTGTGGATCGGCGGCTGTATCCGCAATGACCACTACCTCTTGTTGCTCGACGCAACGCACGCAAAAGCCTACATGCAGCCCCACTTCGTCGATCGTCAGCCCAACTCTTGACTTCATCCATTGGCGATTGCCAGCGACCAGTGTCATCATCGCCATCGGTGTACCGCAGATCTGAGCCGCTAATTGGGTCAGATC
>JACMKO010000392.1 GCA_014380065.1 Leptolyngbya sp. ES-bin-22
GCACCCGTACCATGATGCGGCGCAACGTCGAGAGACTTGGCAGTCGTTGCTGCGGTAACTGCAACAGGGGCAACAAGGCCGCTTGATGTCGAGCCACAAAATCGGCTAGCGGATAACCCGTGCAACCGCTCATCGTGCCCATCAGGACCAGTAACAAGATGACCCACAGCGGGTACTCCGGTTGCGTCCGGAAATCCCGAATCGTTTGCAGATGCTCAATTAGACTCATGCGACCACAGGTTTTGGGGAACAACCTCTCTATCTTCTATTTTCTACGACTGATGGATCAGCCCTGCTTGAGCGCTGGCGGGGGCACCTGAGACCATCCGCTCCGCTGTGCCGCCGTCGTTGCAGACTTTTGCGGTCGATGGTCAACGCTTGGGGTTCATTGAGCCGCCTTTGAAGACTGACAAGTCAGCCGCGTTAGCACAGGTTCGCGCTCACGGCCGCCAGCCGCCAGCCCTCAGTTGTTTCTTGCTGTGGCTGGCGGCTGCCAGGCGGCTGCCCTGGCGCTGACGCTGGTGGTAGTCAGCGACGGTCGGCACCACTGAAGCGATTGGCCGCGTCAACGGGGCTTGAGTTGCCGACCAGGAGGCTGACGTGAGCGGAAGCGGTTGTGTGCGCAACAGCGCCCGCTGCCCAGGTGGGCCACCTTACCGCCCCAGAGTCCGCCGCCTGCCGCTACTGCCCGCATGCGACGAGCGCCGTGAGAGAGGCGCATTGAGTGCTCCCGTGTCGCTGTACTCTCCAACTTGAGACTCTAAAAAGTTTGCCGCACCACCGAGCCTCCGAGGTCTGTGTAAGTCCAGTCAAGGATAGAAGGCAAGTTGAGGTAGTCCTAGCGTTTCATCCCAGCCCATCATGATATTGAGGCATTGGATTGCCTGTCCTGCCTGTCCTTTCATCAAGTTGTCGATCGCGGACATCACAATCACGCGATCGGTGCGTGGATCAACTTCCAGACCGATATAGCAAAGATTGGTTCCCGCTGCCCATTTGGTTTGAGGATATGTACCGCTGGGCAAGACCCTGACCCAGGGAGAGTTGCGGTAGAAGGCGTTGTAAATGGTCAACAAATCCTCGCGTACCAGTCCAGGATCACGTAGAGTCGCGTAGATCGTCGCCAGAATGCCGCGTACCATCGGCACCAAATGAGGCGTGAACTGGATGAGCACTTCATGCCCTGCCAACTCGCTGCAAATTTGCTCAATTTCTGGTGTGTGACGATGGCGACCCGCAACGTTGTAAGCCGCAAACGTGTTGTCGGCTTCTGCCAGCAGCATCCCTACTTTTGCCTGTCTGCCACCGCCAGAGGTGCCAGATTTTGCGTCAATAATAGCGGTTTCGGGCGCTACTAGACCTTGTTTCAACAGCGGTGAAAGACCCAGCAAGCTTGCCGTGGGATAGCAACCGGGACAACCAATCAGTTGGGCTTCGGCAATGCGATCGCGATAGAGTTCTGGCAACCCATACACAGCCGTTTCAGCGATCGCCTGATCCGATCGCTCACCGCCGTACCAAGCGGTGTAGGTCGTCAAATCTGAGAACCGATAATCGGCGGACAGATCCAGTACCTTACAGCCCTTCTCTAAGAGCGTCGGAGCCATTTTGTATGCCAATCCGTTTGGCAAGGAGAGAAACACGACCTGACAGCGATCAGCAATCTTCTCTAAATCGAGCGGCTCCACAACTTGCTGCACCCGATGCCCCAAATGCGGGTAAAGGTCTGCGAAAGACTGTCCAGCACTACTTTCGCCACCAAGATAGGCAAGCTCTAAGCGCGGATGATCCATTAAAAGGCGTACCAACTGCACGCCGCCATAGCCCGACGCACCGACAATGCCAACCGGTATGCGTCCTACATCACCCATGATGATTTACCTTGTTTACGAATCAATTGACTTAATGTTTGCTGCATTGTAGTACCAGAGCATCCTTTTTTGGGAAAATTGCTCCGTCTCCTACCAGGGATTGCTGACTTTTACAGAAGGTTAGCGATCGGTCTCAAGCAACCAACCCGAGGCTCGAACCGTGCTTCGACTCCGCTCAGCACTCGGTCAGTCGTGGGTTGAGCGGAGCCGAAACCCACTCATGCCTGTCAGGTCTTTTGTGCCGGGTTAATAACTACCATGCTGCTAAAGCAAAAGACTACAATTTAAGGGTAAGTTCGCTTCAAAAAACTTTACGGTACTCCTGCCTTGAACGTCCCAGTTAATCCAACTAAACCCACTCCCTTCACCTTTGACTCCATCGAAACGGCGCTGGCAGACCTCAAAGGCGGACGAGCGATCGTGGTGGTTGATGACGAAAACCGCGAGAACGAGGGCGACCTTATTGGCGCTGCCCAATTTGCCACACCCGACATGATCAACTTCATGGCGGTAGAAGCACGTGGACTAATCTGTCTGGCAATGACGGGCGATCGGCTCGATGAACTCGACCTCCCGCTGATGGTCACTAATAATACGGACAGCAATCAGACGGCGTTTACCGTCAGCATTGATGCCTCTCCTAGCGCAGGCGTGACAACAGGCATTTCTGCCGAAGACCGCGCCCGTACCATTCAGATTGCGATTAACTCAGCCACGCGCCCAAAGGATTTGCGTCGTCCTGGTCATATCTTTCCGCTGCGTGCCAGAGAAGGCGGCGTACTCAAACGAGCAGGGCATACAGAAGCCGCAGTAGATTTGTCGCGCTTAGCAGGGTTACATCCATCCGGTGTCATTTGCGAAATCCAAAACTCTGACGGCTCAATGGCGCGCTTGCCAGAGTTGGTTGAGTACGCAAAAACGCATCAGCTCAAAATTATCAGCATTGCCGATCTCATTAGCTACCGACTGGAGCATGAGCGGCTGATTCAGCGGGAAGCGATCGCCGACTTACCGACCGAGTTTGGACACTTTCAGATCTACGCTTACCGCCATACGCTAGATAACACCGAGCATGTGGCGATCGTCAAAGGTAATCCTGCAACCTTTCATGACATTCCAATCATGGTGCGGATGCACTCTGAATGCCTGACGGGTGACGCGATCGGGTCGCTCCGCTGCGATTGTCGCATGCAGCTTCAAGCAGCTCTGAAGATGATCGAGAATGCGGGTCAGGGCATTGTGGTTTACCTCCGGCAAGAAGGTCGCGGCATTGGCTTGGTCAACAAACTCAAGGCCTACTCACTGCAAGATATGGGGTTAGATACGGTGGAAGCCAACGAGCATTTAGGCTTTCCGGCTGACTTGCGAAACTACGGGATGGGTGCGCAAATTTTGAACGATCTGGGTGTCCGCCAGATGCGACTGATCACAAACAATCCCCGCAAAATTGCTGGACTCAAGGGCTATGAACTGGAAGTGGTCGAGCGTGTGCCGTTGCTCATCGAAGCGACAGCCTATAACTCTGACTATCTGGCAACCAAAGCTGAAAAGTTAGGTCATCTGCTTCTACAGACTTATTTGGTCACGTTAGCGATTCGCTGGCAAGCCATCGCCGATACGGCAACCGAACGCTACGATCGCCTCCAAAAACTGCGCTATTTAGCAAAGGTGCATGACCTGATGCTGCAAGAAGAAGTCCGTCCAGTTGCCAAGGCTCTCTTTGGTGATTCTGCACTCATCGTCCACCTTGGCTTTGATCAACTTCTGGTGGGCAATCCAGACTGGTACCACACGCCAGAACATCCCTATGTGAAGGCGATCGCCCAAATTTTGGATAGTCTTGCCTCGCTGCCAAACCTGCAAAAACTTGAGTTCATCGTTTCTCCCGGTACCGACCCACTAACGGGCTTACAGGTGCAAATCGATCGCCAGGTTTTCTCTTTAAACCAGAAGCCTTCAACCATCAGCGATCGACTGGAAACACAAACCATTTACAGCTTTACAAGCGATATGATTTAAAGAAGAAGCTGGGTCAAAAAATGACAATGAAACGGGATGAGGTGCTGTCTCTTGTTGCAGCCCACCAAGCAGAACTTAAGCAACTGGGCGTGAAGTCACTCGACCTGTTTGGCTCCGTTGCACGCGATGAAGCTCGCCCAGAAAGCGATGTTGATTTTTTAATTGAGTTCGCGATCGAGGCGGGCTTTTTCGATCTGTTTCGAGTACAGCACTACCTGGAAGCTCTTTTGGAGCGTGGCGTTGATTTAGGCACTCAAGATGCCTTAAGAGAAGACCTACGCGAACCTGTATCAAGGGAATTAATCCGTGTGTTCTAGAGATTGGAGATTACGGATTCAAGACATCCTCAATGCCATTGACAGCATTCAACAGCGTACTGCAAAGATGACGTTGGAGGAATTTGAGTCAAACGAAACGATTGCTAAAGCTGTTCTTTTTGATTTCATCGTCATCGGTGAAGCAAGCAGACATATCCCCGCTGCAATCCAATCTCGTTATGCTCAAATCCCTTGGCGTTTGATGAATGACATGCGAAATGTACTCGCTCACGAATACTTTCGAGTCAATTTAATACTCGCCTGGAGAACCATTCAAAATAACCTTCCCCCCCTGAAGATTCCTTTGCAGCAACTATTCGCAGCGGAGTCGATCGAACCCTAACCACGATCGCCGCCTTTCTAGCGCCCTTATTTCGGCGATCGAGTTGTGATGGCTGATGTCGTATCTGCCAGCCCTTGAGCAAGCTGGTCAGCCGCCAAGGTGCGAATTAGAGTCAATGGTAAGGAGAATTCGCTGATAGCGTCGCTGTAGGAAGCGCTCAAATAACTGCGGTAGGTCGGCTTGTTGGCAATATAGGTCTGGAAAAAGGCAACCGCTAGGGCATCGGTGTAGCGTCGAGCGATCGCCGGACTAGGACCTACAACCTCCTGAGGCAGCGGCAGCGAATCTTTAGAACTGGAAGAATCTAGCGTCGAAAAATGCGTTCCCCCTTGCAGCATGACCAGATAGCGATCCGTCGTCGTGAGCCAGGTAAACGGTTGGATCTGCTCTGGCAGAGCAGGCGCGATCGTGTCAGCATTGCCCGTGACCATCATGGTTGGCACGTTGATCTGGCTCATGCTGGCTTGCCCCAATACTGCACTGGTAATCGGGTTGATGGCGATGACGGCTTTGACTCGGCTGTCTTGTAGTACGGGTTCGGGCTGCGGCAAATCGATCGCGCGACATTGCAACAGCAGCGACAAATTCAGCGTATTTTCGAGATTTTGACAGCCCGCCTGTAGCTGCTGCCGATTGATGGGTGCGCCTGCCACCACCAGCGCCGTGTAGCCGCCGAATGATTGCCCTAACACCCCAACCTGCTGAAAATTCAGCCGCCCACGCAAGTTAGGCGTTGTGTTCACCAAATTCTCGACCTGGTTCAGCACAAAGGTAATATCTAGCGGTCGGTTCACAAACTCGGCTGGTTCTGAAACCTCACTGGCAGTCCCGTTAATGAGCGCCTGAAGGCGTGCCGCGTTGCTACCTGGATGTTCGGGCACCAGTACGGCAAAGCCATAGGAGGCTAAATGAATTGCCAGATACGCAAAGGTGGTGCGATCGGAGCCGAGTCCGTGAGAAATCACAACGACGGGCATGGGTGTCGTTGATTGAGTCTGCTGATTGGGTAGATACAGATCAACCGGAACCGATCGTCCCTTCGCTGTTTCACTCAAGAGCGCTGGTGGCGCGGTAAGCTCAATAGGAGGCACCGTACCAGAAGGCTTAGGGTTGATGACTGCACTACGAGTGGGGTCTACCAGTGCAAGTGTCCGTTTCTGCCACGTAAACGGTCCTCGTTGGCGTAAGTCTGCCAGTTGGTTGATGGCGATCGTCTCCGCTGCCTGTTCCTGCTGTGCTGCTTGAAGGACAACAGTCGTTGCCTGCTTTGCCTGGTTCACCAGTTGTTGCAAGGAGGCAGCAATTTGCAGGCTGCGCTCAACGTCGATCCGCAATCCCCGCGTTGGGAACCGACGTAGAACATTCAGCAACGTCAAACCGTCAGGGTCAGCGGCGGCTAGAATGAGTGCCGCACGAATTGCCTTGAAGCCAGAATCACGGGATTCTGGCTGAATGACCTGCCCCAAGCGCTTAAGCAGTACTTCACCCTGGGGCGTGTAGAGAAATTGTGCAACGGTGACGAGATCAATCTCTGCCCGCGCTACAAGCGCACTTTTAAGCAGTTTGAGCTGCTTTGCATCTCCGTATTGTGCATAGACAGCCAGGTCGTCATCGATCGTGCCGTCTTTGGCATAGGCTTCTAGAGAGGAAACGGGAATCGATCGCTCCAAAATACCGTATGACACGTAGACCCGATCGGCTGCCCGCACAGACGCAGGAGTAGCAACCAGCCAGCCAAAGGCGCTAAGAGCCAATCCAGCCCAGAAAAGGTGAGGGTGCCTTGGTGCAGGTTTTGTAAGCTTCATGATTAGTTTTGGATCATTTTTCGCACTTCTTGCCGCAGTTGAGGATCATTCTGTACAGCAACAAAAATCTGGTTGAACCGATCCATTTGCAGCCCCTGCGCTTGCACTACCTGATCCATCTTAGCTTGAGCGTCCTTTTGAATTTGAGTGAGTTGGCTCACTGCCTGCTTGTAGCTTTCCTCTTCCTTCGGCGTAATCTGAGCAGCAGGTTTCGTACCGGGGGTTTTCTTCGACTGATAAATCTCGTTAAAGCGGGTTTCGCTCAGCCCCTGCTTCTGCACCGCCTGTACCATTTTCCCCTCGGTTTCATTGACGATCGTCAACAATTGCTTGGTTGCGCCAGCAAACTTTTTCAGCTCATCCGCACTGACTTTAGTTTGAGGGGCGGCTGGGCTTGCAGGCGCAGGACTTGCTGTAGGAGTCTGAGCCGCTGGAGCCTTGGTTGCCGGAGCCGGTTTCTCTGTAGGAGCAGGCGCAGGCTTTGAGGTCTGTGCTCGAACGGGCAAATTGCCTACTGCCAAAACAACCAGAAGTGAACAGCTTGCCAAAATTGACTTCATCATAAATAAATTCCTGGAATAAGTGACTGGGTTTATGACGACCTGCCTCACAAGCAGATTCATGCGCAATCAGGTTAAACAGCGTTCGACCTCGATCGGGTGAACTGCATAGTCTAAGTCTAATCAAACTCAAAATTTCTGCAATTTCAGTTAGCGTCACGCTGACCTGTAGCAGTGTAGTACGGGACTCACCAGCAACCGTGCTTAGCTAAAGACTGACTTGGCGCTACAAATGTTTCTACCTTTTTAACGATGTTTTTAATGCGATCGAGACCAAATAGCAGTAAATTTAGCAATACTCTCGTACTAGGCTTTCCAGCAATCACTTTTTGGCTCATGAGAGATTAACCAAACCTGAGTGCATACTTAGCTCAATCAAGTGTTCAAGCTTGTCGCTGCCAACCAAAACGTTGGGCTAACACGCTACTAACTGATTACTAATTGCTCTGAATCTTTTGCTCAAAAACGCTCTGTGGTAAACCAAAGCTCACCTTCTTCAATGACGGCTGCCTCTAGTAAACAGCTCGACCAGCGCTGGCAAATTGCCCCCGCTCAGCCCGAACAGGCAATGGCGATCGCGCAAGCCGCTAACCTTTCACCGCTGTTAGCGCAAGTATTGCTCAATCGAGGTGTTTCCTCTCCTCAACAAGCACAGATCTTCCTGCATCCAGAGACCGAAGCGCTTACCTCGTCGTTAGAGGACTTTCCCGATCTGCCACTGAGTCTAGAACTCCTGATCAACGCCATCAATCGCCGCCAGAAGATCGCTATCTGCGGTGATTATGATGCCGATGGTATGACCAGCACAGCACTCTTGTTACGAGCACTAAGAACGTTGGGCGCACAGGTAGACTACGCCATTCCTAGCCGCATGAGTGAGGGCTACGGTATCAATCAGCGGATTGTCGAAGAATTCTACGATGAGGGCGTAAGTCTGATCTTGACGGTCGATAACGGGATTGCTGCCCATCAACCGATCGCCCGTGCCCGCGAACTCGGTGTAGCCGTCATCATCACTGACCATCATGATTTGCCGCCGATACTGCCCGATGCCAATGCCATCCTTAACCCCAAGATGATTGCCGAATCGTCTCCCTACCGTGGGGTTGCAGGTGTTGGTGTTGCCTACATTCTGGCGCTCTCCCTCGCGCAAAGTTTGGGCAAAACTCATGAGTTGGGCAATTCGCTGCTAGAGCTATTTACCTTGGGCACGATCGCAGACCTGGCACCCTTGACGGGCGTTAACCGCCGCTGGGTCAGGCAAGGACTGCAACTACTGCCAAAATCGAAGCTAGCGGGTGTGCAAGCGCTGATTCAGGTCACAGGGTTGAGCGGTGCCAAACAACTTAAGCCAGAGGCGATCGGCTTTCGGCTGGGACCTCGCATCAACGCAGTCGGTCGCTTAGCTGATCCGCAAATTGTCATTGAGTTACTGACCACCGATGATGAGGGTGTCGCGCTGGAACGAGCGATGCAGTGCGAGCAAATCAACAAGCAACGCCAGCAATTGTGTGAGCAGATCGAGCAGGAGGCGATCGCGATCGTTGAAGACGCTGTTCACTATACTTCTGGTGCCGCACCCGCTCCCTTTGTTCCACCCAAAGAGAGCCGAGTTTTAGTGATCGTGCAACCCAACTGGCATCATGGCGTGATTGGTATCGTCGCGTCGCGGCTAGTGGAACGCTACGGTGTGCCTGTCTTCATTGGCACCTACGAAGATGAGGAACAGAAACATATTCGAGGTTCAGCACGTAGCATTCCTGAATTCAATGTGTTTGATGCACTCCAGTTTTGCAAAGATCTGCTGGGTAGATTCGGCGGACACCGTGCCGCTGGCGGTTTTTCCTTCGACTCTGGCAATCTGGAAAAATTGCGATCGTGCCTCCAAACTTTCGCGCATCAATGCCTACAACCCGAACACTTAAAGCCTTTAGTCGTCATCGACACGCAGGCAGCGTTCGATCAACTCGATCTCAGCCTCTACGCTCAAATTGACGCACTGCATCCCTGCGGCATCGAAAACCCCGATCCAGTCTTCTGGTCTGCCAATGTGCGCGTCATTGAGCAAAAACGCATTGGCAAAGGGCACATCAAGTTAACCCTCAGTCAGGACGGAGAATTACCTGGCATGTCTCGTAAATTCACCGCGATCGCGTGGCGCTGGGGTGACTACTATCCTCTACCAAGCTATCTCGATATCGCGTATCGACTGCGAATCAACGACTGGAACGGTGAGATTTCTCTGGAACTAGAGCTAGTCGGGGTTCGCAAGCCTGCCGCGATCGCTACTTCTGTTGCTTTTCTGCACAACGATCGCCAGTACCAGTGCGATGTCCTCCAGCAAAAAACAGGTAAACATCTCAGAATCCGCAATCCACAAGGTAGAGAGCTACTTGTGCAACAGGGTCAAAAAATGGGCACGCTCAGCCAAACGCAATGTGAACCCACTCAAGTTAGTGTCTGCAAGCCATCGCACTATTACGACCTCATCAAGACGGCTTTGAGTGCGTTGGAAACCGCTACACGATCGCTGTAAGCCGAACAAAAATTGGAGCTAGGCGCTTGAAAACTGACAGCAATAAGAAAAGTGGTCAGAAACGCCTCAGAACGCTATTACTGGGCGAATTTTCTCCGTGGCGTATTGTGCGATCGCTTCTCTTCATCTACCTCGCGATCGGGTGCTATGCCTTCTTTTTCAGTGATCGCCAGATCTTCCAACCCCAACCCTCTAGCTATCCAGATAATCGCAATCTGATCAAGCTGACCACTGCCAAGAACATACAAATTTCTGCCGTTTATCTGCCCAGTCCACAGTCAACTTACACGGTGCTTTACAGCCACGGTAATGGCGAAGATTTGGGCGACGTGCGTCCTCTGCTGGAAAAAATTCGAGCGCTCGGCGTTAACGTCTTTGCCTACGACTATGAGGGATATGGCATCAGTCAGGGCAGCGCAACTGAGCAAAATGCCTATCGCGATATTGATGCTGCCTACCACTACCTGACGACTGTACTCAAGCAGCCACCCAACCGGATTGTTGTCTACGGGCGATCGATTGGCAGTGGTCCTAGCATTGACATCGCCACACGACAACCCATTGGCGGGTTAGTTGTTGAAAGCGGTTTCACAAGTATTTTTCGGGTGATTACTCGGATTCCTATCTTCCCGGTTGACAAGTTTCCTAACATCAACAAAATTGGCGTGGTTCATTGCCCAGTCCTCTTTATCCACGGCACCAACGACCAGACTATTCCCCTCTGGCACGGACGAGCGTTATTCGATCGCGCCAATCAGCCCAAGACTTTTCTCGAAGTTAGTGGCGCAGACCATAATGATGTCGAACAAGTTGCAGGCGAACAGTACAATCAAGCGCTGCGAAGTTTTCTCCAAACGCTTGAACAACCACAAAATCCATGAAAAAGGTCGCCAATAAAAAAGCCCGACGTTAATCGGGCTAGTCACTACTCTCTCATACTTGGAAAACTGTCAGGTAAGCGCAACATCGGCGGACTTCAACGTGCCTCAACCAATGGGATACACTGTGAAACACGATCACTTACAGGCAAAAACTATAAGCTAAAGGTCGCCGCCACTGGCTGCCAGTAGAAAAATCACCGCAGGACCAGCGATGACGATCGCGGCTAACATCGCAAGCTGAATAATTGACTCCATGTCCCTACTCCCTATCTATCGCTGAACTAAACTGGATGAGTGGTCTTACACATCCCTGCAACAGTTAGATCTTATCTGGCTACTTTGCCCACTTCTAAGAAAGTTAACAAAAGTTAAAACAGCGGCAAGACGTTTATCGGCAACACATTAGAGGCTGAAACCATTAAGCTCAGTAAATGATGACCGTCAGCTATGCGCGTTCAGCTAGCACCCTGCCGCCTCCCCTCACTCCCTCTATGTCCTCCCCTCCTCCCCCTCACCCCTCATGGCAACTTGGCGTTGTGTAAAGCAATGTGGTGCTTGTTGCCACTTAGACCCGACCGATCGCCCCGATCTGGAAGACTATCTTGCACCCGAAGAACTATCGTTCTACCTGAGCTTGGTTGGTGAAGGTGGTTGGTGCATTCACTTTGACCACACCACTCGCGAATGTGGCATCTATGCCGATCGCCCACGCTTTTGTCGCGTGGAGCCAGAGGTGTTCCACGCTCTGTTTGGTGTGGAGCCAGAAGAACTGGATGAGTTTGCGATCGCCTGTTGTCATGAGCAAATTGAAGGCGTATACGGCGATCGCAGCCTAGAAAGGCTCCGCTTCGATCACGAAGTTGGTATCACCTTAGGCAGTAAGCTTGACCTTTAGCGGCGCATCCAAGATAATGAAAAGAATATGAAATGTCTCTAAAAAATTGTTGTGGAAGTTTCATCTCTTGACGCTTATGGTTTGCCCCAAGCTTCTCAGCGCTCTCACCTCAATGCCAGCGTTTTACTAGAGCCAGACACATCCGGTGAAGCCATGCGGCTTGAGGAACAGCAGCCGAACAGTGCGATCGTTCAGGATGCCGTGTCCGCAACGCCGACTGAACGGCTTCAACCTCTACAGAACGAAGCCAAAGCGCAACTCTGGAAAATTTTTGGTTCTACTTTTATCACCATCTTCCTGGCAGAACTGGGCGATAAAACTCAGGTAGCAACACTCTTGATGTCTGCTGAATCTCATTCTCCGTGGTCTGTCTTTACCGGAGCCGCGATCGCCCTTGTAACCACCAGTTTGCTCGGTGTTTTAGTGGGTCATTGGCTCTCTTCGCGTGTGTCGCCCAAAACTTTGGACAGGTTCGCTGGTGTCACATTAGCGCTGCTAGCGCTTTGGCTGTTGCTGGATGTCGTGCGGATGTAGCAAGTGAGCGCGATCCCGTCAGCGTTTAGCCTTCTTGAAACTCACACCTCAAGGCATTCTATGGATTGGCATTTGTTGGGAGTCAGCTTCATCACAGTCTTTCTGTCGGAGTTAGGCGATAAGAGCCAGATTGCAGCGATCGCGCTCAGCGGAAACTCTCAGTCTCCCCGCACGATTTTTTTGGGCACGGCTGCGGCTCTCTTGCTGGCAAGCCTATTGAGTGTCTTTATCGGTGAGAGTACGGCTCATTTTCTGCCTGAACGCCTGGTAAAACTCGCCGCAGCGTTAGGGTTCGCGATCATGGCAATACGTCTACTGCTACCCAAAGCAGACTCTCCTGAAGCAGTAGAAACTTCCCCAGAGTAAGCTCGGTTGGCTCGTTTTCTAGCTTCTCGCCTTAAGATGGAAATTGAACGCTGTACGAGAGAACTATGGCTGCTAACGTTGAGATTTACACCTGGAGTACCTGCCCCTTCTGCATTCGGGCAAAAGCACTGCTCGATCGTAAAGATGTGGAATACACCGAGCATTGCATTGATGGCGATGAAGCCGCGAGAAGCAAAATGTCGCAACGTGCCAATGGGCGACGCTCCGTGCCCCAAATTTTCATCAACGATCAGCACATTGGCGGCTGCGATGACATCACGGCTTTGAATGCCCAAGGCAAACTCGATCTATTACTTCAAGCCAGCTAAACTGTCCATAGTTTGTAGTGAGTAGTCCGGAGCTACCGACTACCAACCACTGACCACTGACTAAGGACATCTTCTGTGAAATTCGCCTTCATCATTGACCCCATTCAACGGCTTGACCCTGGACACGACACCAGCGTAGCGCTGATGGAAGCTGCACAGGCATTAGGGCATGAAGTTTGGATCACGCAAGCCAACCAACTAGGCGTAGCCAATGGCAAGGCGTTTGCACCGTTAGAGCGGGTTCAGCTTACGCCCGTGCAGCTCAGCGAAGGGCGTTGGTTGGCAGCAGATCCCTGGTTTGCGGTGGGCGATCGCACGTTACTGCCCCTGGAAGCGATGGACGCAGTTTTTATGCGGACTGATCCCCCTGTCACGGTGCCCTACCTCTACGCCACATATATTCTGGATTACATCGACCCTGCTAAAACGCTGGTTGTAAACTCGCCCGCAGGCATCCGAGCAGCCAACGAGAAGATGTATGCGTTGCAGTTTACTGAAGCGATTCCAGAAACCATTGTGAGCCAGGATAAGCAAGTCATTCGGCAGTTTGTGGAACGCAAAGGTGTAGCCGTGCTGAAGCCGCTGGGCGGTAAGGCTGGGGAAGGCATTTTAATCCTGGAAACGGGCGATCGCAACATCAACTCGCTGGTCGAGATCAGCACCTTTCAAGGGCAAGTCCCGGTGATGATACAGACGTATCTGCCAGAAGCAAAAGAGGGCGACAAACGGATTATTTTGCTCAACGGTGAACCGATCGGAGCGGTCAATCGGATTCCCACAGGCAATGAGTTTCGGGGGAATATGGCAGTCGGCGGCAGGGTCGCTCAAACCGCTATTACCGATCGGGAGCATGAAATTTGCACCCAGCTTGCGCCCACGTTGCAGCACGATGGTTTATTCTTCGTTGGCATTGACATCATCGGTGGCTACCTCACTGAGGTCAACGTGACTAGCCCGACGGGTATTCGCGAGATCGATCGACTTGACGGCATTCAGCTAGGGCAACAGGTAATCGAGTGGGTTGTCCGCACACGTCAAGCTGGGTAGTGGACTAGACCTGTGGAAAAGAGGGCAACTGCAAGAGTAGTTTGCCGCAGCATCGAGATGGTGCTTGAACCCGTTCTTTGTCTAAGCTGTGGCAGTAGTGCTGTGGTCAAGCAGGGGCAAGCAGGGGCAAGCAGGGGCAAGCAACGCCAGCAGTGCCGTCAGGCTGAGTGTGATCGCTGCACCTTCATGTAACGGTCTGCCGACCGTGGTTTGCCCGCAGGCAAGCAACCGAGTGTGGACAGGGCTGTTAACGGCAGTGGCACTCGTGACACCGCGCGGATGTTCAACCTTAGTCGCACCACTGTGACTAAAACGTTCCAAAAAAGAGCGCTACCGCCAAGCCTTGCCGAAGCCTTACAAGGCGAGGGGAGAGGAGCAAAAACTCCTGTGCGCTTGCTTGTGTCACCTTTACGCTAATGAACGTAAAATGCTTGAAAAACGAGAGTTGCCAGTTGTATTCAGAGTGCTAATTGTTTAGACTGTTTGATAGCAAGACTCAAGCATCGGTGGATATGAGGATACCAGAACGCTTAAATTTAGGCTTTTTTGCTGTTAAGCAACCGCATCAAGCAATAGCGTTCAAAATTTTGTTAACTCTATTTCTTACAGGTTCCTACAGCGCGCCAGTCTTTGCTACTCAAGTAGTATCACAAACTACATCAAGCAGGCAATTTAAAAGTTTTGCGGATTGGTGCCTCAAAAAGTCAACGCTGCCTGCTCCCGCTAGACATACAGTCAATGTTCTGCTGAAGCGATCGCGCACAATGGACTGCTATCAGTCAAGCGAGGTTCTTTCTAATGCAACCACGCTCGATCTTAGCGACAGCCAGCTTTCTGATCTTAGTCCCTTACAACCGCTGACAGGGCTGACTGAACTCTATTTAGGCAACAACCAAATTGCTAACTTAAAGCCCTTAAGTACTCTTACTAATTTAACGCGGCTGTATCTCAGCTACAATCAAATTTCTGATCTGACTCCACTTAAGCCTTTACGTAATTTAGAGGCGCTTTATTTGGGAAACAATCGTATTTCAGAACTTGATTCCCTACAGTTCTTAACCAATCTCATCAGCCTTGACCTGGTTTCTAATCGAATTGCGAATATCAGTGCATTAAAATCATTATCAAAATTAAATAGTCTAGATTTGAGCTTTAACCAGGTTGCCAATCTTAGCCCGTTGCAGTCGTTAACGAGCCTGATTGAGCTTTCCCTATCAGCTCAGAAACCGACCAAAAAAGTAACCGATCTCAATCCGCTCAAGACGTTGACCGATCTCACTACGCTTGATCTGAGCGGCAATCAAATTACCGATCTTAGCCCACTCAAGTCCCTCACAAATTTGACGAATTTAGCCTTAGGAGGAAATCAGATTGCGAATATCGGTTCACTCAGCACACTTGCCAACCTGACAACGCTTTATCTCGGTGGTAATCGCATTCGTGATCTCAGTCCTCTCAAAACCCTAGCGAACCTCAATGTGCTTTACTTGCAAGATAATCCGCTGGCTAGCGCCACTTGCCCGGTAAAGCCAGAAACAATTTGCCATTTTTAGGTTAGCGATTGACAGGCAACGATCAGCAGTCAAAAAAAGTAAGTCGCAAAATCGCTGCTTTGGCGGCAGGTTTCACATTCTAAATAAGCTCGTGGAACGTGAACTCTTTTTGTATAATGCTCCAATCTTTCACGCTTTTTTATGACGATCGAATCCGGGTGGCACGGCAGCTTAAAGTTAGTGTATGCCAGCCAAGACCAAACGACTCATGTGGCTCAAACCCAGACACAGGCACCCCTTAAGCTCCAACGATCGCTCTATCCAGAGGGCAAAGCGGTTTGCCATAACATCATCTTGCATACAGCAGGCGGGCTTGTAGGCGGCGATCGTCTCTCGTTAGACATTCAACTGCAACCGCAGGCACAGGCATTATTGACAACCGCTTCGGCTGGCAAAATTTATCGCACGAATGGGCTGACAGCAACACAGACAACGCACGTTAAGGTATTGGCTGGAGCGTGTTTAGAATGGCTGCCACAAGAAACGATCGTCTTTGACCAGGCGCTGTATCGTCAGGAGATGCACGTTGAACTGGCTCTCGGTGCCACCTGGCTAGGCTGGGAGATTACCCGTTTTGGGCGCACTGCCAGAGGTGAACAGTTTTTGCAGGGCGACTGGCGATCGCACACGGAAATTTGGCAGGAGGGTCGTCCGTTATGGATCGATCGTCAGTGGCTTCCTGGCAGCGAGGCATCGTTTTACGGCACTCATGGCTTGGCAGGTTGTCCCATTGTCGGTAGCTTCGCCTTTGTGGGTCAGGTTGTCGAGGCAGCGCTGGTGGAAAAAGCGCGATCGCTCTGGACAGGCATGGCAGGAGAAATCGGGGTGACTCGCTTGCAATCAGGCTTACTCTGCCGCTACCGAGGGCACTCAACCACAGATGTTCGTCGCTGGTTTGTTGAGGTTTGGCAGCTAATCCGTTTATTATTCTTAGGTCGATCGAGCTGTGTGCCAAGAGTTTGGGGAGTGTCATAGATGAGTGTTTACCAATGCAACTAACGCCACAAGAGAAAGATAAACTGTTGATTTTTACGGCTGCACTGGTAGCAGAACGTCGCAAAGAGCGTGGGCTAAAGCTGAATTATCCAGAAGCGATCGCCTACATTTCAGCCGCCATTTTAGAAGGTGCCAGAGACGGACGCACGGTTTCTGAATTAATGAGTCACGGTACGACCTTGCTATCACGCAGTGATGTCATGGAAGGCATTCCCGAAATGATTCATGACGTGCAGGTTGAAGCGACCTTTCCTGATGGCACAAAGCTTGTCACAGTTCATGATCCCATTCGCTAAAAGTTCGCTAAAAATCAACGGTTGGAGTGGCTATGATCCCAGGTGAATTGATTGTTCCAGAGGGCGAGATTGAACTAAATGCAGGGCGCGAAACAGTAACGTTAGCGGTAGCAAATACGGGCGATCGTCCCATTCAGATTGGCTCCCACTTTCACTTTTTTGAGGTCAATGCAGCGTTGACGTTCGATCGCGATCAGGCTCGTGGAATGCGTCTAGACATTCCCGCAGGTACGGCTGTTCGTTTTGAGCCAGGCGATGAAAAAAATGTGACTTTGGTTGCGCTTGCAGGTAGCCGTGAAGTCTACGGTTTCAACAACAAAATTGATGGGCGCTTGGAGGGTGAAAGTGTTCAGGAAAAGACTAAGAAAGAAAAGGGCAAAAAGAAAAAATAGCTGCTGCTAAACTTTCTCATAGCTAAAAAAAACGAGCAATCACGTCAGGAGTAGAGACGATGACAACTGCGAAAAATGTGCTTGGCGAAGAACTTGAGCTTTGCTGCACCGATCCCGTGACAGGTTTTTTCCGTAACGGAGTCTGCGAAACGGGTCCGCAAGACCTCGGTACTCATGTGGTTTGCGCTCAAGTCACCGAAGCGTTTCTGACCTTTACAAAAGCCAGAGGCAATAATTTGAGTACACCCGTCCCATCCTACAATTTTCCTGGCTTGAAACCTGGTGACAAATGGTGTTTATGTGTCTCTCGCTGGAAAGAAGCATTGGATGCAGGTGTCGCGCCTCCGATCGCCCTTTCAGCAACCCATGAAGCGACACTCAACGTCGTTCCATTAGAAGTTCTGCAAGAACACGCGTTAGGCACGTAATAACATGGAAGTCAGGTAATTTTATGGGCGCTGTTGCTTTCTAAATGCCTTGTATAAAATTGAGAATCCCACGTGGACATTCGCGATTAATTGTGAGCTTTGTTGAGTTCGATGAAATTACGAATAGTAGAGTTAAATAGGCTTTATATTGTCCTCGTTCAGACGGTCGCTATCAGCTTATCCTTATTCTCAAATCTCATTACTCTCAAAGCGTTAAATGCTGAACCGTTACGATCGCAGCCTTCTAAACTTGATCAGCTAGCTTACTTTCAAGGAAA
>JACMKO010000037.1 GCA_014380065.1 Leptolyngbya sp. ES-bin-22
AAATTTGGGACGGCAAAAGGCGGCGGTGGAACAGAGTTTCCCTTTAAGACCGACAGCCCTGGCACGTCTGAATTAACGCCAACGTTGAAGAATGGCGTTCTCAGCGTCAGCGGTTCTTACAAAGACTTTGATGGCGCTCCGCTCTTCAGCCAGGGAGAAAAGGAACTCGATCCCAACGCTAAGATTCTCAGTGGAGCTGATCCCAAAGCATTGATGGAGGGCTTCTTGAAAGTTCCTGTAGACAAAGAAGGTCATGCCATTTCCGGTACGCATCTGCACTTTAGTACTGCCGGTGACAATCGCGGTAACTTCGCCGATGCAACGGTTATTCGTTACTTCGAGAATACGCCGATCGATGCTAAGTCTGGCACCCTGAGTGGCACGTTTGCACTCTCGCCCGAAGAGCAAGCCGCCTTCCTGGGTGGTAATCTGTACGTGAATATCCACTCCAACGTTGACGTTGATGGCGACGGCAGAGCAGGCTTTGCTACCGGAGAAAACCGCCTCAACTTCAACAAAGACGTGGTGAAATTTGCCTAACGGTTAAGCAGATGGCTAGTGCTATGCCCAAAGGCACTAGCCTACAGCCAAGCTCGATCCATCTCCTCGTGAGGCACAGTAACAAAATTGATCACCTGTTGGGGAGCATCACGACTCCTCGACAGGTTTTCTTGCCAATCGATGAGTCCTTCCACACGATTCAAGCCTTAATTACTATGGAGTGAAGCGATGCAAAAGCTAAATTACATCCTGCTACTGGCCGTCAGTCCTATGCTCTTAAGTGCATTGACAGCACTGGCCGTGTCCAACAAAGCCGTGTCCAACAAAAGTCTTGCACCAGTTGAACGGTCTTCGTTGCTGGCAAGTGTTGCAGTAACGAGCGATCGTCCACAGGCAGACGGCAGCACACACTTTTTCACAATGACCATGCCTGACCGCGTAGGAAAGCGTTTCACCAAGCTATCCTTCTCGTTTACAGAACAGAATCAAGATCAAACAGTAGCGCCTCTTCGGTTCGATTTAGCCAGCACCAAAGTGTTTACTGGCTCGGCTAAGGCGGAAGGAGGCGCGATCGCCATTAGAGATGTCTGGATTGATGAAACGGGTGTTTTTTGGGTTGAATTCAACACACCTGTTCCACCCAAAACCAAGCTCACCCTTGCCCTCAAAACACTTAAAGCCTCTCCCGCAGCGACGTATGGTTATGGCATTGCGGCTTATCCAGACAAATTCCCTGCTATCTTTGTAGGCGATGGTACGCTGACCATTAATCGATGATTACTGGCTTCAATCTCAGGCGAAGGCGATCGTCCAAGCACAGGCTCATTTGCTGATGGGCACGGATAACAGTCCTACTCAGATCTCCGGTTTCTCGTGTAGCAGTAAGGGCAACGAGGAACCGGGGTTTTTGACTGCTAATCGTCATACAGCTTGATTTAGGATGATATGTATATGATGCAGCTTTACAAAAATACTAAAAGTGGTAAATTTCCTGTACAAAGGGAAAGCTAATATCTAGAGCCTGCTATAACTAGCAGCCATTTATTGTCAAATAACCCGCTGTCTTGATCGAAACCTGGGAAAAGAACTATGTCACTGACGGGACTGATTCAAGGACTTAACGCTTTTCACAGCAATTATTTTAACGATCATCGAGAGTTGTTTGAACGGCTCTCTGGTGGGCAAACACCCGAAGTGCTATTCATTACCTGTTCTGATTCTCGGATTGACCCGTGCCTCATCACGCAAGCACAACCCGGCGAACTGTTTGTGATGCGCAACGTCGGCAATATTATTCCCTCCTATGGGGCGGCAAGTAGTGCTGAAGCAGCAGGCATTGAATATGCTGTGGAGGCATTGGGCATTAAAGATGTGATTGTTTGTGGACATTCTCACTGCGGTGCGATGAAAGGTCTGCTCCAAGTCGGTACGCTGGCAGAGACAATGCCTGCTGTCTATGATTGGTTAAAGCGTCATGGCGAAGCGACTCGGCGGCTAGTATTGGAGAACTATCCGAATGTGGAAGCGGACGAGCTGTTGAAAATTGCGATCGAGCAAAATGTTTTGACGCAAATCGAGAATTTAGAAACCTACCCGGCCATTCGAGCCAAACTGCACGGCGGTAAGCTGAATCTTCATGCCTGGATGTATGAGATTGAAACGGGTACAGTGTTTGCCTACAATGCCCCGCTACGGCAGTTTACGCTGATGGAAAAGCGATCGTTTCCTGTCCCCGATCCGTTAATCACAACCGCACCCGCTTGGACGAAGTGAGACGTTTGAGTTGACCCAACAACCCGATCGTGATCGAACATCACAGCCCAACTCGGCGAAGATCCACTTAAAAGACTGAAAGCCAAGTAGAGGTTGACTTCAACCCGTTAAAACGGGTTTCGCACCGTTTGCCCCGATTTTAATCTGGGGCGGGGCAGAATCGCAGCAAGCAGCTTGGTGCAAGATCTCAGTTATCCTTTAGCCTTCTAACGCCCTCTACCCTTTTGCCCTCTGCTTCCTTCCGTGAAAACGCTCTCAACAAATGCAAACAGATGAGAGTGATGGGGCTGTGAGTCGGTATGCTGGAAACGTATCGTTTAAGCGCATCGTCTCAGCCCCTTAATACGTCATGTCACAGCCGACAATCGAATCCATCCTGCACGAGAATCGCCTCTTTCACCCACCGGCAGCCTTCTCCCAAAACGCCCATATCAAAAGCCTGGATGACTATCATCGCTTGTACGAGATGGCAAAAGCTGACCCGCAAGCGTTCTGGGCAAACCTGGCAGAAACGGAACTGCACTGGTTTCAAAAATGGGATACTGTGCTGGACTGGCAGCCACCGTTTGCCCAATGGTTTGTGAACGGCAAGCTCAATATTTCTTACAACTGTCTCGATCGCCACTTGACGACGTGGCGGCGCAACAAAGCTGCCTTGATTTGGGAAGGTGAACCAGGAGATTCGCGCACGCTCACCTATGCTCAACTGCATCGAGAAGTGTGTCAGTTTGCCAATGCGTTAAAGCAGTTGGGTGTGCAAAAGGGCGATCTTGTTGGCATCTACATGCCTATGATCCCCGAAGCGGCGATCGCAATGCTGGCATGTGCTCGGATTGGTGCCGCGCATACCGTGGTGTTTGGCGGTTTCAGCGCTGAGGCATTGCGCGATCGTCTGGTGGATGGGCAAGTGAAAGTTGTGGTGACAGCGGATGGCGGCTGGCGGAAGGATGCGATCGTGCCCTTAAAAGAGCAGGTAGACAAAGCGCTGGCGGATGGTGAGGTTCCTAGCGTGCTGGCGACGCTGGTTGTAAAGCGCACGGGACAGGATGTGCAAATGCAGGGCGATCGGGATTATTGGTGGCATGACCTCCAAACCCAGGTTTCCGCCCACTGTCCCGCTGAGCCAATGGACAGTGAAGATCTTCTCTTTATTCTCTACACCTCTGGCAGCACGGGCAAACCCAAAGGCGTGGTTCACACGACAGGCGGCTATAACCTTTACACTCACATCACCACCAAATGGATTTTTGATCTGCAAGATACCGATGTGTATTGGTGTACTGCCGATGTCGGCTGGATTACGGGGCACAGCTACGTTGTCTACGGTCCTCTGTCTAACGGCGCTACGACGGTGATGTACGAAGGTGCGCCTCGTGCCTCTAACCCTGGCTGCTTTTGGGATGTGATTGAGAAGCACGGTGTCAACGTTTTCTACACCGCCCCTACTGCCATTCGCTCTTTTATCAAAATGGGTGACGAACATCCCAACGCACGCGATCTGTCCTCGCTGCGCTTACTCGGCACCGTGGGCGAACCCATCAACCCAGAATCCTGGATCTGGTATCAGCAAATTATTGGCGGTGGTCGCTGCCCGATCGTCGATACCTGGTGGCAAACCGAAACGGGCGGCATTATGATCACAGCGCTGCCAGGAGCGATCCCGACCAAACCCGGTTCGGCAACGCTTCCGTTCCCTGGTATTCTGGCAGATGTGGTTGACCTCGAAGGCAATACGGTTGGTGCCAATGAAGGCGGCTACCTGGCAGTACGACATCCGTGGCCCGGTATGATGCGAACGGTGTATGGCGATCCCGATCGCTTCCGTCGCACCTACTGGGAACATATTGCGCCGAAAGATGGGCAATACGTCTACTTCGCAGGCGATGGTGCTCGTCGCGATGAAGACAACTACTTCTGGGTCATGGGTCGCGTCGATGATGTCATCAATGTCGCTGGGCATCGCCTTGGCACGATGGAGATTGAATCGGCGCTTGTGTCTCATCCCGCTGTTGCTGAGGCAGCCGTCGTTGGCAAGCCCGATGAGTTGAAGGGGCAGGAGATTGTGGCCTTTGTCACGCTGGAAGGAACGTACAGTCCCAGCGATGAGTTGCTCAAGGAACTCAAGCAGCATGTGGTGAAGGAGATTGGCGCGATCGCCCGTCCCGGTGAAATTCGCTTTGCCGATGCGCTGCCCAAAACTCGTTCGGGCAAAATCATGCGCCGTCTGCTGCGCGATTTAGCCAGCGGCGTTGAAATTTCGGGCGACACGTCCACACTAGAAGACCGCAGCGTCTTGGAGAAGCTTCGCGAGAGTTGAGACAGATTCTTTTTGATGAGCCTAGTTTTGCTCCTTGCCGCGACGTGGGAGAATAGTGTTCTGCCTAACACAAACGCTAACTGAGAATTATGGCTCAAATCCAATTTTCGAGAGGTATTGATGAGGATGTCGTGCCTGACGTAAGCTTGACCCGCGCTCGCGACGGTAGCAACGGCAAGGCAATCTTCTACTTCCAAAATCCCAAGGCACTCAGTGGCAGCAGCACTGACACCATCACCGGGATGTACATGGTGGATGAAGAAGGGGAGCTAACCACTCGCGAAGTCAATGCCAAGTTTATTAACGGTCAGCCTGAAGCGTTGGAAGCGACTTACATCATTCGATCGCCCGCAGAATGGGATCGCTTTATGCGCTTCATGCAGCGGTATGGCGAAGATCACGGCTTAGAGTTTAACAAATCCTAAAAGCTGCAAATTCTCACGCTTGAAAGCCTCAAACAAACGATGACACTGACTCCCCATCCTGACACCGCAGCGATCGCGCTTCACTGTGCGGTGATTACGGTCAGTGATACCCGCACACGTGACACTGATCGTAGCGGTCAGTTAATCCGACTGCTGTTACAGGACGCGGGGCATCACATCATGGCTCACAGCCTTGTGCGCGATGAGCCTGTACTGATTCAAACAGAGCTTGAACAGCTTAGCCAGCAGGCGGAACTGGATGCAGTCATCGTTAATGGTGGTACAGGGATTGCGCCTAGAGACACGACCTACGATGCGATCGCCACGCTGCTAGAAAAAACGCTACCTGGCTTTGGGGAACTGTTTCGCTGGCTCAGCTATCAGGAAATCGGTTCGCGGGCGATCGCGTCGCGGGCGATCGCGGGCGTATTCCGCCAGAAGCTGGTGTTTTCGGTTCCTGGTTCTGTGGGTGCGGTGACGCTTGCCATGCAGACGTTGATTTTGCCAGAGTTAAGACATCTAGTCACTCAAATGCGTACAGAAAGCCATTAAGCGGGGCGATCGGTAGTTGAACGTCTATTTGAGCTGTGTTCAACCACGCTTTGATCATACTCACACCTAACGATAGCCACCAAAAAGCAGGAATGAAGTGGCTTTTCTACTCACCTCATTCCCGCTTGCTAAACGTCTGGAATGTTACTTCTGGCTTTGTGCCTGCTGCGTTGTTGCGGGTGCCGATGGGGCTACGGCAACCTTTTGCAGGCTCGCGAGAGCACGAGCATACTGTGGATCATCTTTCGTCGCCACCAGCTTGGGGTTTAATGCCAATTTTTGGCGTTGCTCATCGCTCAGGTCGATTTTAATGTCTGGTGTGATCCCTTTGTGGCTGATGTCGGTACCCTTGGGCGTGTAGTAATGAGCGATCGTGACCGCAAGACCTGAGCCATCAGAGAGAGAATGAACCGATTGCACTAGCGCTTTGCCAAAGGTTTGGCTACCGACAACCGTCGCACGTCCGTTATCTTTCAAAGCACCCGTGAGAATTTCGCTAGAACTAGCGGAGTTGCCATCTACTAGCACAACAAGCGGTAGCTTCGTCAAAGCCGTCCGATTGGTCGAAATCTCTTCGCTGTTGCCTTTGCGATCGACCGTGCGAACGATCTGCCCTTTGTCCATCCACATCCGACTAATGTCGATGCTTGCTTGCAGCAGCCCGCCCGGGTTTCCTCGCAGGTCTAGCACATAGCCATCCACTTTCTGGTTGCCCAGATCTTGGATTGCCCGACGCATCTGGTCGGACGCATGAGCGCTAAACTCATTCAAACGGATGTAGCCGACCCGTCTTGCGTCTTCCTGCTTCAGCGAGTAGCGCACAGTGGGTAGTTCGATGCGGGCACGAGTCAGCGCCAGCATTAGGTTATCTTTGCCTTGTCGCCCAAGCTCTAGTTTTACTTTGGTACCGACATCACCGCGAATCAGATTAGACGCATCTTCAACGGTCATGCCTTTGGTTTGCTTGCTGTCGATCGACAGAATTTGATCGCCTGCCTGAATACCTGCTTTGAGCGCTGGAGAGTTCTCGATCGGCTCAACCACCGTCAACACTTTGGTCTTAGCATCAACCTCTAGCCGGATACCAACACCCGACAGTTCGCCAGAGGTTTGGTTGCTCAACGCTTCATACTGCTTGGGATCCATGAAGCGAGTGTAGGGATCATTGAGCTTTTCTAGCGCCGATCGCAGCGCGACATAGGCTTGCGCACGCGACGAGTAGTTTTTACCCAACAGCGATTTGCGCACTTCTTGCCAGTCGGTTTGATTAAAAGTGCCGTCAACGTATTCGCGGTTAACAATCTGCCATGCTTCATCAATGACGGTCTTGGGACTTTCTTGCAGCGCCGCACGCACGCGACTCAAACCGGGACCAAAAAGTGAGACAGCCGCCGCAGTAGCGACAGCCCCACCACAGAGAGCAACTTGAAGCATTGGAAAGCGCTTTGAAGGTCGGTTCATTGAAGGTAAAGATAAATGAAGTGGCTTAGAGACTGAGAAAAATAGGCGCTATGACAGTCGGACTAACCTAAGGTGATTGGTATCATAAACAACATCTAACGACTGCGGCAGAGAAAGCGAGTGATCACAACTGGCTATAGATCTAGAATATCCAGCCCGTGGGGTAACGTCCAGCAGGCGGAGGACAGTTTGACAAACATCCCGGACACTCAACCACGGTTAGATCAACACCCTCATAAAATTTAGACTAAAACCTTTCAGCCAATCTAACCGAATCTCAATAAATTGGCAGGGGGATAATGTGATTAACTCTACTAAACTCCTGTTTTAAGTTTTGCTGGTTTTTATAAATATTTTTTAAGTTGAGCGCCGTGAGCCTCTGAAAGCGGGACAACTGATTATACGTAGGGATGAGTGTAATGAGTATGAAGCGGTTATGACAGCTAAGGATATCAGTCTACGTTCACACTGGCTCAAACCCTTAGTTGGTGGAGCGATCGCGATCGCAGCCTTGACTGGTGTGATCCTGATGCAGCGATCGCAGCTCGCGCGCCCTTCCTTGTGGATATCTGACCCAAAGCAGGCAGAGCAGCAGGAGGGTATCAAGCTACGACTGCTGAAACAAGCGCCAACGTTTGGCTTTGATAACCTGGTAGCCGACTGGACGTTTCTGAACTTTTTGCAGTACTACGGAGATAATGACGTTCGTGTCAAAACGGGGTATGCGCTCAGCCCACAGTATTTCGACATCATCACGCGTTTAGACCCACGTTTCATTGAGGTTTACCTATTCCTTTCTGGTAGCATTTCCTACCAGTTAGGAGAGCCACAGATCGCGGTGCAATTTATGGATCGAGGCACTGCGGCACTATCACCTCAAATTACGCCGCAAGCCTTTCAGGTATGGCGTTTCAAAGGGCTGGATCAACTACTGCTACTGGGTGATGTTCAAGGCTCGATTTACTCGCATGAGATGGCAGAAAAATGGGTGCAAGGAACGCCCTATCAAGGGCTTGCTCCTCTGTTTCAGCAAACGGCAGCGTTTTTGCGTCGAGACCCTAACAGTGTGCCTGTCCGGTTTCAAGCCTGGGTGTCAATCTATTATCAAGCAGGCGCTGCTCGCGATCAAGCAACCCAAGAGCGAGCGAAGCAGGAAATTTTGGCGCTGGGTGGGCAGACGCGTCTGAAGGGTGGACAGGTAACGTTTGTCTTGCCTGAGCGGGCGGCTCCAAAAGCTTCCCAGTAAAGCGTTTTAAGCAACTGCTGAATGTGGATGAACGGTTGCTACGGATACGCTGAAGCGATCTTCGGCGTTAGATCGATCGTGCGCTGTTTTGCTATTGACAAAAAGCTGCTAAGGTTTTGTTCATTTATGAACAGTGGTTAGAGGCAGTAACCGCAATAGGGATACAGGTCACATGCATTCGATGGGCGATCGCGGTGATCGCTTGCTGGCTTTTATCGGTCGATGTTCGTGACTATGAGCTGAACGATGAAGCTGCGACTGAAAGCTAATGGCTAACTGCTGTCATGGTGTAAGAGAGGAGTTAAGCGCGATGTTGAGTTGGGAACAGAGTTCAAGCGTGGCGTTAATGCGGCAGGAGCGGGCGTGGGTTGAGGTGAACTTAGGCGCGATCGCCCATAATGTTCAACAGATCCGCAGTCTTTTGTCAGCCCACACAGAGCTAATGGCGGTTGTTAAAGCAGATGCCTATGGGCATGGAGCTATCACTGTTGCTCAGATAGCACTGCAAGCTGGGGCAACCTGGCTGGGTGTTGCCACCATTCCAGAAGGCATCGAACTCCGCGAAGCAGGCATTCATGCGCCTGTGTTAGTGTTGGGCGCAAACCATACGCCGGAACAAATTCGGGCGATCGCTCACTGGAACCTCCAGCCGACCCTCTGCACTCCCCGTCAAGCGCTCATCTTTGCCGAAGTCCTGACAGACCTGCCGCAAGCGTGCCCCTTAGCAGTGCATCTCAAGCTAGACACTGGGATGTCGCGTCTCGGCACCGCATGGCAGGAGGCAGCCGCGTTTGTGCAACTTGTACAACACTTACCAAACCTGACGATCGCCAGCGTTTACTCTCATCTGGCAACGGCGGAAGATCCAGACCAAACCATAGCTAGACAGCAGCAGCAGCGCTTTGAGCTGGCTGTGACTCAAATCAAAGCTTGCGGTATCAACCCACCTTGTCTGCATTTGGCAAACTCCGGTGGCACCTTATCTAATCCGACCTTTCACTACGACTTAGTGAGAGTCGGTTTGGCGATCTATGGACTCTACCCATCCGCTCATTTAAGCACCACGATCGCGCTCAAGACTGCACTACAGGTAAAAGCAAGAGTCACACAAGTGAAGACTATTGTGGCGGGAACCGGGGTTAGCTACGGGCATCGATACGTGGCAGACCGAGAAAGGCAAATTGCTGTTGTGGCGATCGGCTATGCCGATGGTATCCCGCGCAGTTTGTCGAACCAGATGGAGGCGTTGGTGAGAGGGCAGCGTGTGCCTCAAATTGGTGCCGTGACGATGGATCAAATCATGCTGGATGTCAGCGCTGTTCCCGATCTCCGCGAAGGCGAAGTTGTCACGCTACTGGGACAAGACGGCAACCAGTCCATTTCAGCCGATGATTGGGCAACAACACTCGATACAATTTCGTGGGAAATTCTCTGTGGCTTTAAGCACCGACTACCGAGAATTGCGATTGATCAAACGCTGTCAGATTCAGTGAGCAGACGATGGGACGAGTAGGAGTATTGTTAGTTTTTATTCGTCGGTTGTTAGTCTCTCTCCTAAAAGTTTCAATTCTAATTGGGAGCACGGAGCGCTTGTGCTTGTGCCTCTGACAGGCTCAAAATTTGAGTCACTTGTGCCAAAGCCATCCCCGTCGCCAAAAGCTTTTGAGCCGCTTGGAGTACCTGAGTTTGAGCGTGTTCTTTTGCCTGCCGTTCGTGCTCTTTTGCCTGCCGCTCTTGTTCAAGTTGCTGTTGCGCTTGCTCAGTATCTGTCAGCAACCAGTGCCCCGCCTGATCACACCAGCGCAACCAGGCAGCAGTCACGCCCTCAAATTCACCCTGCCAGATGCCCAAGCCAAGCTCCAAATCCGTCAGCCAGACCAAGGGCATTTTGGGGTTGAGCGGTTGCTCTTGATACTGTCCACCCTCTAACTTGAAGTAGCGCAAGCGTTGGGTGTAACGGCTGTAAACGAAGTAATACGGCACCCGCAACTGCATCTCATACACCTCAAATTTTCCAGGTGGCTTTGCTTTCGCCTCCTGCGCTACATCTGAAACGGTGGCGCTAGCCGCAGGCTGGGTTGCTTCACCCGCTGAACCCTCAACCATTTCATCGTAGAAACGCCCTAAATCTTCAGCCTCAGTACCCGGCGACAAAAACTCAACGACTATGTAAGGTGCATTACCTTCTTGCCAGAGCACGTAGCTACGGCGCAAATCCCGCTGTTCGTATAAGCGAGGGACATCCACAACCAAAAACCAATCCGGGCGTTTGTGCCACAAAGGATGACGCACGGTGTAATAAAGGTTGAGGTCAGAAGCTGTAAAGCAATTCTCCCGACTGTAGCCCGTTAAGCTAAGCGTCCGGCTCAAGAGTTGCGGCTGGAGGTCATGAAATTCGTCAGGCAAACCAGGCTCCTCCGGATCTTCGCTGGGCAGATCGTACATAGTCGGCAGTACATCTTTGGGCGATCGCGGCGGGTCGTCCTGCTCAATGTGAATCGTAGTGTCGGTTGCCACCAGCTTGCGCGTCGTTGGAACCATCGCTACCTCGACTAAAAGAGTTCTAGCCTCAATTCTACTGCCGTCTTCAAGCTCATGCTCAAGCGCTAGGCTAACGAGCCTTACGATGTACGACTATGTCTACCGCCATGAAATCACTCTGGCGTAAGCACTAACAATTTATTAACGTCCGGGTCGCTTCTGGTGATGCTTTGCCCCTTCACAGGCAGCATTGCCTGATGCCAAGCCACAACCGCAGTAATGCAGGGTTGACACGGACAAAGCCGTTGACACCTTTGCTCCAGCCGCAGAAAGTCGATCGCGTTGGCAGCTCGGCGGGTCAAGGAGCAACGGCGTTATGGCGACTGAGCCAAAGGTTACAAGCGTAGCCATGACAGCCCAGAACAACGAGAGCAACTCGCACATAAAGCTGCTTGCGCCAAGCCATCCCTTTTGTTGGTCTGTCTGGGTTTACCCTTTAGCTCGAAAGCGGTATCCATCCAAAAGCGAAAATTTTCCCTCTTCCAACAGGCACTCCAATTGCCAAAACTGCGCTGGCTTCGCCTCTGGTAAAAACCCTGATACTCTGATGAGAAAAGGCTTTTCGGTCGTATTTGGTTGGTTACGGTGTAGACGCAGCAACTGTGTTGAGCCATTCGTTGAGACTAATTGCCCGTCCACATCAAAGACACCCAACTCACCTTTTGGTGCTAACGACTCAAAGCACTTCAACCAGAACGTGATGCCACTGCGGGTCGATTTGGGATACAAGCCAAAATAGCCTGTCAGCGGAAACTCCTGCGTGCTCAACCAGCGTCGCAAGCGATCGCTACAACCGCTTACGGTGAGTGGTTGATCGTTTACAAGCAGTGAGTAAGGTTCCTCCGCAGTGGTCAACGTACCGGCTAAAAAGCCAAACGCCTGATACTCGAAACCTTGAGGTGGCGGTAAGAGAGGCATTTGGGATGAGCGCTGCATTGACTGGCTACGTTTGGGGATGGATGAATTTGGCACGGGTCAAGTTTCACAAAGGGTGCTGGTGGGGATGGAAGACTCAAGCAATAGAGCCTACCGACAATCTCTAATCTAGGCGACGCACAGGCACGATCGCCCGTAGCCTGCTCGAAATCTACCTAAAGACCGCAAAATAGTATACGGCGAGAACGCTAGCAGCAGTGAATCAATCAAACAGGCAGATATGGTTTTACGGGTCACTCATCCTGCTGAAACAGGTCTGGGTCGGCTTGAAGCTTGGTGAAGAGACGTTTAAGCGCTTTGCCTTTAACGTGCTTTGTTGCCTCGGTCAGGCTCAGCCACTGGCGTTTGCGTTGCTTGGCTTCTAGCCAATCTTCGAGTGCAGTTTCAACATGCAGCAAAAAAACGTCTCTCCGACATGGGTAGCCCCACTTTTGAGCAGTGTAAGTCGCGATCGCGGGGGTTAACACGCGACCAGTCACGCCTGCTTCTTCCCAGGCTTCTTTTGCGGCTGAGTCAGCGGCACTCAGCCCTGGCGCAATCCAGCCTTTCGGTATAATCCACTGTTGGCGCTTGATAGAGGTGATCAGCATGACTTCTACCGTTCCCTGTGTAAGGCGATAGGGCAACACGCTCGACTGCCGCAGCACAAGTATTGGCTTGTTCATTCTGTCAACAATGGGCGTTCACGTTGTAATTTTAGCAAGCCGTCCGTGTTTCTGTACTAAACGCCCAAACCAACCGTGTTGAGACGTGGCTGAAGGCAAGGAGGCATTGTCCTCATCCCCTTACTCGAAGGATCGTGACTCTTGGCATGAGACTTCTTCAGGCGTTTTGTGGCTCCAATCAGACGTAATCCTCGCCCTCTGCCGATGTGGAGAATGGTCTCATCACCTTCCTAAGCAATCAGGCTGGCTATGCGATCGCGCGTGTTAAATTTTCCATGCAGCCCCTATGCAACTAAGGCGGTACCAAGTGCGATACTGCCTAAACCCAGGGTATCCAATATAAAACCAACAAAAGAGCTGTTGATGGCACCGAGGCTGAAGGGCGGGACGAACCAACCAGGGACGATTGCGTCCCGGCAACGCTTGCTTGATGCACTTAAAGGCAGATCATTCGATGCGACCATTCGACAACGCTAAAGCTGTATTGTCTTCTGAACGGTGGTTGGCACTCTCGATCGGTAACTCGCGACTGCACTGGGCACAGTTTAGCGGCAATGATCTCCAACGCACCTGGAATACGCCACATCTAGCCGTAGCCGACGTGCAACAGCTCAGCGCCACTCAATTGATCCAGCAACCAGCCCTCTACCTTGCCTCTGTTGTGCCGCAGCAAAGCCAACTTTGGACACGTTATCCGGCTGCCTACATGATCACGCTTGAGCATGTGCCGCTGCAAGGGCTGTATCCAACGCTGGGAATCGATCGTGCGCTGGCAGTGTTGGGAGCGATCGAGTCCGTGGGTAGTCCCGTACTCGTCATTGATGCAGGCACAGCGCTAACGTTTACCGGAGCAGCAGGAACTCGACTGATTGGCGGTGCCATTTTGCCGGGTTTGGGGCTACAGTTTCATGTGCTCAAGCAAGCGACGGCTACCCTTCCTGACGTGGGAGCGGCACACCTTGAGGATCAGCACTCTCTACCACCTCGCTGGGCACTAAATACAGCCGATGCGATCGCCAGCGGTATCCTCTACACATTGCTGGCAGGAGTGCGAACCTTTGTGCATGACTGGCAGCAAAGATTTCCTGGCAGTCCAGTGCTGCTGCGGGGTGGCGATAGCGATCGCCTCTATGGCTATCTCAAAGTTCATGCGCTTGATTTGGCAAACACAATTGCCCTTGAGCCAAATCTGATTTTTTGGGGGTTGCGATCGGTGAAGCGGCTAAGAGAGAAGGGATGAACTTTTAGCCTTTAGCCTTTCTGCCCACAAACCCTCGAATTGCTTGTGCTACCGCATCGGGCTGGGTTCCTAGAAGGTTGCTACTCGGTAGCTGTTGAAGTTCTGCGTATGGCGCTAGTTCAACGTAAGCTTGATTCAAACGCTTGACATCACTGGGGTCGTGTTCGCCCTGCAACACTAAAACAGGGAGCTTGAGCCATTGCAACTGTTCCTGGAGTTGTTCTGACCGAATCTCCGCCTGTCGTCGTTGGAAGAGTAGTTTGCAGGCAGTGGGGAAGGCGCGCAGTTGTTGTCGTTGCTGTAACAGTCGTTCAACGCTGCGGAACAGAACGATTTTTCGGAGTGCGTAGAGCGATCGCAGCCCCCAGCCGACTATAAATAGCTTCAGCAGCCGTGCCTGCCGCCAGCGCCCGCCCAGTCCCTTGACCTGCACGCCTTCTGGTGCCAGCAGCACAAGCCCTTCCACGCGATCGAGGTACTTCAGCGCGTAGCTAGCCGCAATCCAACCGCCCAGAGAATGTCCGACTAAATACACCCGTCGCAGCTTCAACGCTTCCAGATGCTCTGCCAGACACGCGACCTCAAGCCCGATTGAATAGTGGACGTTGGGTTGCTCTGACTCGCCAAAGCCCAACAGATCTGGTGCAAGGCAGTGGCACTCTGCACTCAGCCGCTCCAGCAGCGGTAGCCATTGACTGCTATCGTCCCAAGAGCCGTGGAGAAAGACGATCGTCTCTCCCTGACCCACTTCGCGCCAGAAAATTTGTCCTTGCGTGAGGCTGATGCGAGCGTTTCTGAGGGGTAGAGCCATCTGGAGCTGAATTGGGTTGAGTCAGTAGGTTTGAGTTCATAGTAGAGGTCGATCGCTACTTTTAGACGCATTGAGCAATCAGCTTTCAACCTCACCAGTCAGCTTAATGCTAACGGCTGTATAACCAAGCCTTGCTTCATGGCTTGGTTAGAAGGTTTCCAGAGCATAAACTACCCGCTCTTTACACATCTCGCGTAGGGATGCAAGGCTATGTATCCCTACAAAGGTGTAAATTTTTCTCAGCAATCGCCTTAGCAGTCAAACATGCCTATGCCAATGTAGTTTGTCCGTTGAGGTAATCCCGAAGCTGTCGATCGTGGTCGTGAGAAAGACCGTCCAGCGGCAGCTCTGCCTGTAGAAATGCCTTCACATTCAGCACTTCCATCGGGTCGCGAATTTGCATGGTGCCCTGTGCCTCCACTTCAACCACAACGCAAATCGAGTGAATGCGGGGATCGCGCTCTGGCGAAGAATACACACCGACCAGACGACGAATCTTGGCAACTTCTAGCCCTGTTTCTTCAGTTAGCTCTCGGTGAACCGTTGTGATGAGGTCTTCTCCCCAATCAACCATGCCGCCAGGTAAGCCCCACTGCCCATTATCACGACGCTGAACGAGCACAATGCGCCCGTCTGGCAGAATCGGAATGATACTCGTTCCTGTGACCGGATGCCGAAACAGGATGCCTAAAACCGCTTGTCCAAAATGCCACAGCCGACGCATAGATAAAATCGCTAACTGAGAGTACTACCTGACGACCAGAAGCAGAGGCATTGCCAATCAGTGCAGGTGTTGCCTATTTAGGCAAGCGCTGCCAGGATTTCCTCTGCATGGAGTTCAGGCTTCACTTTTTTGTAGATGCGTTCGATCGTACCATCGGTCGCAACCACAAAAGTATTGCGACTAATCCCTACATATTCTTTGCCCATGAACTTTTTAAGACCATAGCTGTCATAAGCAGTGGCTACCTGCCCATTCTCGTCGATCAGCAGCGGAAACGGCAGTCCAAACTTAGTCGTAAATTTTTCGTGAGACTTGGCATCGTCAGTGCTAACGCCCAGAACGACTACATCCTGCGCCTGGAATTTGGCGTACGAGTCCCGAAAGCCGCACGCTTCTTTCGTGCAGCCAGGCGTGTTGTCACGAGGGTAAAAATACAGCACCACACGCTTACCTTTCAAAGCAGCCAGATTAACAATGTTGCCTTTACCATCAGGCAAGCTAAACAAGGGCGCGGAATCACCAACACTAAGAGCCATAACGCGAAATCGAATAAACCGTCACTTTCTTTGGATGTTACGGGTTTCTTTACAATCTGTCTAGTTTGGGAAAGGCTTAAACCTGAAGGATCAAAGTTTTAGCCTTTAGCCTTCAGCCTTTAGCCTTTCCTACAGCACCCCTTTAGAGCTGGGAATCGTCTGTGCGCGTCTAGGATCAATTTCGGTTGCCATGCGTAGCGATCGCGCCATTGCTTTGAAGGTCGCCTCGATAATGTGGTGTGAGTTAATGCCGTCAAGCTGGCGAATATGCAGCGTCATCTGAGCGTGGTTGACGATCGCGACAAAAAACTCGCGTACCAGTTGCGTATCATAAGTGCCAACGCGCTGCGTCGGCATTTCTAGCCCATAGCTGAGGTGAGGACGACCCGAAAAATCGAGTGCGACTTGGATCAACGCTTCATCGAGAGGGGCAACGAAATGACCGAAGCGCACAATGCCTTTGCGATCGCCCAGTGCTTTTGCCAGCGCCATGCCGATCGTAATGCCCACGTCTTCATTGGTATGGTGATCGTCAATCTCAATGTCGCCTGTTGCTCGCACATCCAGGTCAAGCAGTCCATGAGAGGCAATCTGGTGCAGCATATGGTCAAGAAAGGGAATCCCCGTTTTGGCTGTGCATTGCCCCGTGCCGTCTAGATTAAGCGTCACCTGCACATCTGTTTCGCCTGTTGTACGGGTGACTGTGGCAGTGCGGCTGGGTAAATTCAGGCTCTGAGCCAAGGTCGTGAGGCGTTCATGTCTTGGCTCTGTAAGAGCGTCGCTGGTCTGCATAGCACTGGTGATGAAAGGGCAACAGACTCTATTATCAGCAATTTTGGCAGTGACTCTTTGCTGCTGTTCTAGAAATGTTCCTCCCCTTGTGTCGAGGCGCTACCGACAACCTCCCAGCACCATGTCATCCCAATTTAAAGCATGACGGCTACAGATCCAATCGCTGGGTAGAGGCAAGGCAATGCTTTGCCCCTACAAGAT
>JACMKO010000393.1 GCA_014380065.1 Leptolyngbya sp. ES-bin-22
CAGCGTAGAAGGTATAGAGAAGTTGCATCGTTTGAAGGGGAATTGTGGCTTGTTTGCGCGGCTGCAGAGCGTCAGCGAGAAAGTGCGGGTGACACCGCCACCACCAAATCTGGTGCGGGAGGACGTGCTGGCGGGTGTGCTGGCGCGCGCTGAGATGGTGGCTGACGCGCTGGGCCTCAATGGCGCTGCTTCGCTGGAGGCGCTGATGCACGCTGAGTCAGCTGACCTCGTCATTATCGAGGCCAACGCCATTCCTGACATATCCCCCTCCTCAGACCTCTACCAGCAGGTGCCCTCCTGCTTGTCTCATTTGTGCATGTGGTAGACGGCAAACCAGTGTCCCAGCCTTGTGCGGGGCTGAAGCTTACACTGTAAGCAGCTTGCAGGCCTCATGTTCTGGCAAGGCTTGAAGTTGCCAATCCGGTGGCAACTCAGAGCGGCGTTAATGCTGACCAGTGGGCTATCATGCGTGGGGGAAATTGTCCTGAGAACTTGAGAAAGAGCCTTCACAAGTGCCTGTGTGAGCTTACCATTTTGCATTCCTGCTCAGGCAATGCTGGATGAGCAAGTTGAGCAAGCGTTGCGTCGAGCCTATTTATGGGATGAAGTCAAAGATCGACTCCAGGAAAGCGCTCTCGATCTCTCTGGCGGGCAACAGCAGCGGTTGTGTATTGCCAGGGCACTGGCAGCAAAGCCAGAGGTAATTTTGATGGATGAACCTTGTTCTGCGCTTGATCCACTCGCAACCAGGCAGATTGAAGCGTTACTGGAAGATCTGAAGCAGCAGCACACGATCGTGATTGTGACGCACAACCTACAACAGGCAGCACGTGTGTCTGACAAAGCAGCCTTTTTCAATATTATGCAAGAGGGTAGCCGTACAGGTGAATTAGTGGAGTACGACGACACGGATGTGATTTTTCATCATCCTCAGCAGGAAACGACTCAGCGATATGTACAAGGTCACTTTGGTTAAGGAAACATATGATCTTTAAATTACGCTCTTGCCGGAAGAGAGTGTGAGATGCAGCAAGCTCAGAGGACGAGTCCATTTTTGAGCGCGATCGTCCGTTGCATCAGCATACTAAGGATCGTGGATTAAATAAAACCGACAAATTGTTCGTAGGTAGGGGCGCACGGCTGTGCGCCCCTACGGAAAACGCCGAGGTGATTAAATTCTTGTTCCTAAGGCGTTTTGATGCGGCGATCGCCCCAAGCAGAAGCGCGATCGCCCACTATCAAAGAAGCGAGCGATCACATTTTGACGAGAGGGATTTTGCATTAGACCCTTTTCTCCCAACATACAAGCTGTCTATGCAACGGCGATCGGTTGTCCGGTTATTACCGATCGCCGTGCTGCATCTGCCACTTTCAACGTGTATAAACTGGCTTCGGGCGTAACATAGAGTGGCGTGCCGTCGATCAGGTGATCCAGCACCATCGTGGTATCTTTGGCGAAGATTCCCTGACGACTGCCTAGCACGATCGGTTGGCTACCCTCAGCCTGCACTAATAATCCCTGCTCTCCATCAAAGATCAGTGCGCCTGCTTGACCATGCACCTCCATTTTGCGCTCTGCTTGCCACAAGGCTTCCCCTTTGCCATAGATCACGTCTGCCAACAGTCCTGACTGAAAACGCAACTGGGCAGTACAGTAACAGGTTGTGTAGTAGGGATCAGACGCTTCGCTGCGATCGCGCACTTGCATCTGGCAGCTTACGGTTGCTACAGCGCCATACAGATCGATGAGACGATGCAGGCGAGACAGGGCACCCATCAACGGGAAGCCGAATAATTCAGGGTGATACGTCCAGCGTTTGGGGGCAGGTCTTTCAGGTTTGATCGTGGTGTAACGGGCGTAAAAGGGCGTGCCGATCGCAGGCAGAGAGGCTTTCAGCGCTTGATGCATGTTGCCCAACAGCTCGATATGCTCAACATGCAACAGTTTCGCTTGAGCCTTTGCTAACGCGATTAAAGCGGTCGCTTCGGCAACATCCAACGCTAAGGGATACTCCACAATGACGTGCTTTCCTGCCTCTAGCGCCGCACGGACGATCGCACCATGATCTCGATTCACCGTAGCGACAATCACTAGATCAAGGGACGGTTGCTGCACTAATTCTGCCCAGGACGCGATCGGCTTTGCGCCATAGGTTTGGCTAAAAGCTTGAGTGGTTTCGAGCGTGTGTCCAGCAACGGCTGTTAAGGTTGCTCGTGGTTCCGTTTGGAGTGCCTGCGATCGGAGCTTGGCGGCATAGCCCGTGCCAATCAAACCAGTCTGTAAAGGGCGTGAAAAAACGTCAATGGTTTCAGTCATTAGCGGCGCACTCAATAGACCGACTGTCAAACGTAAACGGTAAACGACAGATACACCTGTCGTTTACCGTTTGGTCGTACTCCAGATCGGTGGTTCATTGTTTGTAGAAGCGTTATCTGTAACGCTTCTACTCTATGGCATGAATGGCCGCTAATAGACTTGGGCTAGTAGACTTTGAAGATGCCGCGCAGTTCACCAGCACGGTTTTGCTTGGTGTGCAAATCCATGTACAGCGTACCGTTGGACAGCGCTTGCAGTTGCTCGTCTGTCAGCGTGTACTCGCCCTTAAATCTGCCGCTGAGTTGATCGGCTCCTGGCTGCACCTCTAAAGCGTATTGGAAAGGTCCGTTCTTCGAGGGTTCGCCTTTGTGAACATGGATGCCCGAATTAACATTGGGATTTGGTGGATTAACGGGATCGGTTGCAAAGTCACGTAGTGGGCTATTCAAACCACTGAAATTGCCGCGAACGACAAAGCGATTGCCAACCAATACAGCGCCTGCGGAGCCAAACGCAAAGGTTGATGCCGAGGGCACGGTCGCTTTGCCTGTCATCACAGCGACATAACTGACCATCGGGGCACTTCGCATCGGAGCTATGTCCGTAGGCATCGGTGCTGGTGCTGTTGGCTCCGCTTGTGCCAGCAACGCCGTTTCCGCTGCTTGCAGGTGCATTGCCAATTGGGGGGCAGCATCTCTGATGAGATGGCTCTCGGCGGCGATCGGTGCGATCGCAAGACGGTCAAAACTCTTGCTCATGGAAGGTGTTGAGACACCCACAATCATTAGGCAAGTTATTAACCCGAGTACCAGGCTAACCAAACTTTTTCTGCTTCTACTCATGATATTCCTTGTAAGGTGAATAATAGTCTTTGGTTCCTACCCTGCTCCAGAGAATGGTTTGGGCACTCAAAAAACTCGCCTTTGCTAGTCACTGGGGCGATCGGGCTGGCAGCTAAAAGTCGAAAACCCAGTACACCCTACAGAGTTAATACGGGGTTTCAGGGTTAATACGAGGTTTTAGGGTGTTTGGATGCATTTTGCTAAGAACATTGCTGAGTCGGCTGCGTTTCATCACTGTGGCGAGGCGACAATTTCCGTACTGACTGCGTTGATCGGTGCGATCGGTGCATGATCCTAAAGGCGCTACTTAAGCTCAGTGAGAGGGGGCACCCAGAGGCTTGACCCCAGTGAGTTGGGTTCCCAGCAATCGTTTCCCTTGCTAGGAGGCATCACCACACGGGTCGTCATATAAGCTAACTAGATTAAAGCTGGTACTTTTATTACGAATACCATTCATCCCACTGATACATTGACGTTTCTAAAGCCGTTGTTTTCCCGTAGTATCAAGAGTAAAGCTGATTTAGGAAGCAGACTTTATGCACACCAAGCTACAGAGCCAGCTTCCAATGAGCTTAGAGTGCTGTTTCCATTAATTGAGAGGACCACTGCATGGCAACTTTTAAGGTCACGTTAGTCAACGAGGCCGAAGGGCTGAATACAACGATTGAGGTTCCCGAAGACGAGTATATTCTCGATGCTGCCGAAGAGCAGGGTCTTGATCTGCCCTACTCCTGTAGAGCAGGAGCTTGCTCAACGTGTGCTGGCAAGCTGAAGGAAGGCACGGTTGATCAATCTGACCAGTCCTTCTTGGATGACGATCAGATTGAAGCTGGCTATGTGCTTACGTGTGTGGCTTATCCCACATCTGACTGCACCATCATCACGCACCAAGAAGAAGAGCTGTACTAACTTACGTATTAGCTGCATTGTGAATCTGTCAAGAGGTGAAGAGGCTCAACTGTCTCTTTACCTCTTCGGTGTTTTTAGTTCTATTGAGGGAATATGTTCTTCCTGGAATGAGCCATTTGCCCTCTCTAGCTACCACCTTCCTTGCCACGATCGTCTCGCCAAAAAGTGATGGCATTGCTGATGGGTTGTAGCTGGGTACCAGGGAAATAGAAGCTGAGGATGCGATCGCTCGACCAGCCTAACTTTCCCAGGTGGTAAGTGCCTGTCTGGCTGAGTCCAACACCGTGCCCCAGTCCGCCGCCAACAAAGGTATAGCCCTGCAAGGCACGGTTTGCCCCGTAGAGCGGTTCCAGGTAAAAGAGGGTGCTGTTTGGCGCATAGAGCGCTACAAGAATATTGTCTTTCTCCAGGACGATGCTGCCACGATCGGTGGTGACGGTTAACTGTAAGACCCGCCCGGCTGGCGATCGCTGGGTAACGGCGAGGCGCTGAATTGTCTTGAAGTTTGACAGTGAGTTCTTGTTCGCCACCAAGTAGCGCCGCAGGTCTTGATTCAAGGTTTCAAGGCGGCTCCTAACGCGCCAGCGAA
>JACMKO010000394.1 GCA_014380065.1 Leptolyngbya sp. ES-bin-22
AGCCGAGGGAGTGAGGGGTAAGGGGTGAGGGGTGAGGGGTGAGGGAAGAAAGAGAGTTTTGAGTTTCTTGCTCCCCGACTCCCAATTTTCCACTCCTCACCCCCCACTCCCCCTTCGGTGGTCGATGAAACACGGTTTGCCCATGCGAACCAATCAGTTCAGCCGCTGGCTGTCCTGCCTGAATCGCGATCGCGGCTTGGGCGAACTGGTCGGCGATTGCGTCATCCAGTGCTGCCAGCGCGTCCATTGACAGCGGGGCACCGTCGCAGACTGCCAGAATGTGCGATCGCAGGTCTGCTGGGTAGGGATAGGTTGCGCCTGCCAGCAGTTCGACAGTCAAGTCGACAGTGGAGCCAGCAATGTCTACCAGAGCAGCGTCAATGCCATCGACTGATGTACCGCTGATTAAGCCAATTACAAGCATTGCGAGAAGATTTGTCAGTTGCTAGTCCATCATCGTCCAACAACCCACAACTCACAACAAACTGCTAACGATTGTGAGTCCATCATCGTCTAAGAGACTTGCAAGAAAATAAGCTCCAGGGGATCGGGTTTCGACGGCGCTCAACCCGCGATGCTTGAAGGTTGAGCGTAGTCGAAACCTAGCTAATTGGTACTTTATTAACCCGCAGATCCCTAACAGCTCACAACCCACAACTAACCGCTCAACCAACTGGCTTTTCGGTTGCGATGATATGGATGTCAATGTTTTTGAGCGATCGCAGCAGTTGTTGTGTAAGAGAAGTGCGGAAGAGGGTTTTCCAGCGCGCGCGCTGGCTTTCACCAATGAAGATTTGGCTGATGTGGTAGTTTTGGGCAGCAGTGGCGATCGCGACTGCCACATCCTGATCTTTGACTCGAATAAACTGACCGCCAAATTCTTTGCAGAGGTTTTCGCAGGTTTCAATGTGCAGGCTTTCTTCTTTAGTCAAGAAGCGATCGGGATTATCGACAAACAAACAGTACAGTGGACCGTGCATGTAGCTGGCTAACCGTGCCCCTCGTCGGATGAGCTGCACCGCATTGGGGTAGGTGGAGATGCAGACCAGCACACGCTCAAGGATGTTGCAGTGGGGTACTAGCGAAGTAGGCGTGTTGTCTGCTTCAAAGGAATCTTCCTCAATGTTGTCAGCAACTTCGCGCAGTGCCAGCTCACGTAAGGCAATCAGGTGGCGACGCTTAAAGAAGTTTTGCAGAGACTGGTCGATTTTTTCGGGCGCGTAGATTTTGCCGTCTTTGAGACGTTCTTCCAGGGTTTCGGGTGTGACATCGATCACCATGACTTCATCGGCTTCATCCAGCAGGCGATCGGGAATGCGTTCGCGCACCACCACTCCGGTAATGCGAGCAACGGTATCGTTGAGGCTTTCAATGTGCTGAATATTGACGGTGGAGTAGACATCAAGCCCCGCCGCCAGCAGCAATTCGACATCCTGATAGCGCTTTTCGCGTTCGGAACCGGGTACGTTAGTGTGCGCCAGTTCATCCACCAGTACCAACTGTGGTTGACGAGCAAGGATGGCATTCGTATCCATCTCAGTCAGGGTAATCCCCGAACAGGTCACGTCTTGACGCGGCACTTTCTCCAGCCCGATCGACTTTTGAATGGTCTCCGCTCGGTTGTGCGTTTCGAGCAGCCCAATGACCACATCAATGCCTTCCTGCCGCAGGCAATGGGCTTCTTCCAGCATCCTGTAAGTTTTACCGACCCCAGGCGACATGCCAATAAAGATTTTGTGCTTGCCGCGACGTGTTGAACGGATTAATGTACTTTCGGTTGCAGACATAGAGGATTCGTACATTTACCAAAAGCGCTCATTGCTACAGTATCCGGCTGCTTACTAGCGTAAACCATACGTTGAATGACTCCATCTAAACGTTGTATATCTGCCAATATAAATTGCCTCTAAACGCTGGTTTGTACCGTCTTTTGAGGCCGTGGGCTGCGATTATTCATTAGCATCAGAGTAACGCTAAGCTGTGGTATTGTTTCACGTTGAAAAGCATTCAAAAGACGCTCTTTGGCCAAGAAATGTCCTCACGCACTCGCTGGTTGATTGCGGGATCGTTTGCGATCGTCTTGATGTTGGAATACAGCACGCCACCCGATTACGTGTTTGGGTATCTGTATATTGGTCCTATTCTGTTAGCGAATGCACGGCTGAACCGAACAGGCACGGTGCAAGTAACGCTACTGGCGGCACTTTTAACGCTGTCGAACTTGTGGCTTCCGGGCGATAAGGCTTTTGATGCCTCGACCCTCGCTAATCGGTTAATTGCGGTGATGGCGCTGGTCGTCACAGGCATTTTGAGCGATCGCCTTCGGCGCAGCGAAGACGCGATCGCACGGCAAAAAGCACAGCTTGAGTCTCAAGAGCAGCTTGCCGATATGCGCGAAGACTTTGTTTCAACCCTGACCCATGATTTGAAAACGCCACTTTTGGGCGCGATTGAAACCATTAAAGCGTTTCAGCGCGGCGAATTTGGCACCGTTGCAACCGCTCAAACCGCTGTTTTAAATGCAATGGTACGCAGCCATCAAACAACGCTACAAATGGTAGAAACCATGCTGGATGTGTATCGCAACGACTCCGAAGGTTTAACGTTGCATCGGCAACCGATCGACCTGGCAAGTCTGGCAGAAGATGCTCTTACCCATCTTCGCGAGTTTGCGTCTACCCGTCGAGTGCATCTAAACCTGAGCTACGGCGCATCCGATTTTCGCCGGACGTTGTGGGTCGAGGGGGACGCGCTTCAGCTACAGCGCGTTTTTGCCAACCTGCTGACCAATGGCATCAACCATTCCCCACGCGGTGGCAGGGTCGAGATTGTGCTGGAATCGCAGTCAAGCTACCAGATTGTCAAAGTGCTGGATGAAGGGCAGGGCATTACGGCGGATGAGTTGCCCCGGTTATTTGAGCGGTTTTATCAAGGGCACGGCGATCGACAGGCAAAAGGTTCTGGGCTAGGGCTGTACCTGACGCGTCAAATTATCGAAGCACACAACGGTACGCTCTGGGCAGCCAACCGATCGCCGCAAGGTGCCGTGTTTGGCTTTCGCTTGCCGATCGCTGCCATGCCAAATACAACCAACCCATCAGCCAACGCGTCCGTTAAAAGTGCCGAGATTTAGGTTATGAGTTAAGGGAGGCAATGCAATACTCAGAACCCAACCCCTTTCATGAAACCTCCAGTAAAAATTCTCATTGCTGAGGATGACGAACTCTTTCGACTGGGACTGCGGATGCGCTTGCAGCAAGAAACCGATCTGGAGGTGGTTGCCGAGGCGGAAGATGGCGAGACTGCCGTTGACCAGACGAAATGTCAACGTCTGGACTTGGTGCTGCTTGACGTGGGTTTGCCAGGGATTGGTGGGATCGAAGCCTGCCGTCAAATTAAGCAGCAGCAGCCAACCCTGCCTGTGTTAATCCTCACCTCACGGTCTGAGAAAAACTTGATTTCCCGTTTGATTGCGGCTGGGGCACAAGGTTACTGCCTGAAGGGAATTGCCGCTGAATCGCTGGTTTTGGCACTGCGATCGGTAGCGGCTGGCGCGTCCTGGTGGGATTCAACCGCTACGGCTGAAATTCAAGCTGCCTTTCAAGATGCCGCGTCCTTGCCTACAACTGCCTCATCTCTATCGATCGCCAATCCCCTCACCCCACGAGAACAAGAAATTTTAGCTCTGGTCGCTGCTGGCAAATCCAATCAAGAGATTGCTGAGGTTCTCTATATCACCGCTGGTACAGTGCGCGTCCACGTCCACGCCATCTTACATAAGTTGGATGTGCGCGATCGCACCCAGGCGGCGATCGTGGCGCTACAACAACACTTGATTCACTAGCTTTGAACGATTAATGAGCCATCAGCGGTCAGCTATCAACTTTTTGCTGACCGCCGATAGCTTACTTCGAGCGATCTAACGAAATCGTCGTGGGGTGAAGGTTTGGCTTCCAGAGGGCGTTGTCACCGTGGTAGAGCCATTCTGAGTAGACGTGGTGTAAGTATTGCTATTGACTGTGCTTGTATTCTGTCCGCTGTAGCCTGTGGTCGAGTTATAGCTGCTGCTGCCGCTAGTTGTTGCGTTCACAGGTTGTCCGTTGGCTCTGGTGGCGCTAGTGCTACCGCTGTAAGTCGCACTGCCCTGACCGTTGGTTTGAAATTGCCCTTGACCGCTGCCAGTCGCACCATTGGGTGCTGTAAAAGAGCCTTGTCCAGCACCCGTGTAGCCACCTTGACGGTTGGGCACGACAAACCCAGTGCCGGAAGCTGTGCCACCCCGTACACCTGTGACTTGACCAGCAGAGGCGGGCAGGCTACCGAGGACGATCGCAAAACCAAGCAGGGACAGTGATAGTAGGTACTTCATGGGGTTCTCCTTCTGTAAATCAAGTGAGTGTGAATTAAGTAACCGTGAATCCAGTAGCCGCGTTAGAGACGAAATAGGGCTTGTACCTGGGACAATGGCAGATGCCACTGGGCTTCGGGTTGCCAGGTATCAACGTCGAAGATTGAGTGCCGTCCACGCCAGTAGGCAGCCCACAACCGCTGGCGAATCGTTGCGTTGAACAGCGGTTGTGGTGCCACTCGCCGATGGATGATGTGGAGCAGACCACCGACTAGCAGCAGGTTGGCGGGATGAAATTTGGCACCGAGTAAGAAGGCTTGTACTTCTGCTTCCCCGATCGGGTCAGCGCCATAGCCTGTCAGCACATGCACGCTGTCGTGAAGTTGCTTGCGACGAGGACCGGTCTGAAACGGGGCTAAGTGCTCCTGGTCAAGAAAATCTGCCAGCGATCGCCCCAGAGTGCCAGTCGGCAAGCTACGAAGCGGTTCAAGCTGTGCAACAGGGGGTACGTTGACTCCCAGGCGATCGCCAACCCGATCAACCAGGTGCAGAAAATGGTTGAGCAAAACGCCGTTAAACGATGCTGTAGACGATGAGTGCATAAGCTTGAAGCGTAAAGGGATTGAGCTTGAGGAAGATTTAGCGCTGACGCTGCTGGCGCAGTGAGTACAGGCTTTGGCGAAGCTGCTGCTTTTGTGCAGCCGTCAGAATGCTGTTCAATTGAGGACGGGTGGACTGCATGACCTGACGCACCTGGGCTTTCTGCTCGGCTGAAAGATTCATCGCCGCGATCGCGCCTTGTATGCTGCTACCTTGAACCAAAGCTGCTTTGAACTGCTGGCGCTGCTCAGCCGTCAGGATTTGATTGAGTTGGGTACGGACTTGGGCAGACACTTGCTTTAACTGCACTTTTTGCGCCTGTGTCAGGTTAAGCTGCGCCAGGTTCGGTAGCCCTGATGCTGCAAATGCCTGTTTCAGTTGCGTTTTCTGGTTGGCGGAAAGGTTCATCGCCGCGATCGCCTCTTCCACAGGCTGACCTCGCTCGATCGCGGTGGCAAACTGCTGCCGCTGTTCGGGTGTGAGAATCGCACTGATCTGGCTCTGAAGCTGCTGGCGTTGTGCTTGGCGATCGCGGACGGCTGGAGCCGTTCTGGTTGTTGTCGTGTCAGCGGACGGCGCAGTTAACGTTTGAGCGTTCGCCAGGTTGGCTAGCATGGGGGCGGCAACCAAAAGACCACCTGCTAAGAGAGCAATCAGGCTATCTTTCAGGGGCGGTTTCGTAGGCTGTTGCATGGGTTGGTTCCTCCGTTCGATGCCCCCATCCTATGAGCCACTGGGGTTACACCACCTGAGGCAGGTGTCCTCACTTCAGTCGGGACATTTGCCCCATACCGCAGCAGGACACCGCACCCTTGTTTCCCTTGCCTGGGAACGCCTAAGGTTGAATGGATGTGTCCTTTAGTAGCAGAGCCTAGCCGCATGAAGCTCATGAAGCTGTTGATGCTCCAGCGAGAATACCCGCTTCGCTTTTTGCTCTATCTGGAATGGATACTGCTGGGCATTGTGGCAATTAGCGAATTCTTTCCGCGATCGCCCTTTGGTCAACTCCCGCGATCGCCTGTGCTTAATCTGGTTGGGTTGGGGGTGTTTGTCCTGCTGGGATTGCGGTTGCCGTCTCGCCCTATCGCCAAAGTTTTGTACACAGCGTTTGAACTGGGGCTGTTGCTGCTACTCACAACAGCAGGCGGCATTCGCTTGTTTACGCTGCTGTACGTGGTGCTGATTGTTCGCAATTGTCTGATCTTCGATGGGCACTACCGCTCGGCAGTGGCAGCGATCGCCGTTGGCATCTGCATCAGCTTCCAGGCACAGCGCTTTCGATCGTTGGAACTGTTTCGCGCACTTGTTTTTGTCGATCGCGGTGGTTTTTTACTGCTGAGTTTTGCGGTTATGTTTGGCTTGATCGTGATTTTTCTGCAAGCGCTGGTGAATGCGGTATTAGCAGAACGGCGCAGTCGCGAAGAACTGGCGATCGCCAATACACGCCTCCGTCAGTATGCGCTCCGCATTGAAGACCAGGCAACGCTGCAAGAACGAAATCGCATCGCGCGCGACATTCACGACTCGTTAGGACATTCCCTCACCGCCTTCAATCTGCACCTGGAAGCCGCACTGCGGCTATTCCAAACCGATCCCGACGAGGCAAAAGCGCTCCTAGTCGAAGCCAAGCAGATCGGTTCAACTGCTTTGCAGGATGTGCGGCAATCCGTCGCTGCACTGCGGTCTGATCCCTTACAGGGACGATCGCTCGACCAGGCGATCGCAACCCTCATCGAAGCATTTCGCCGCTCCACCAACATTACTCCTAGTTACCAAATGACAGCGGACAACCCGATTCCTGGCGACATCCAGATCACCGTCTACCGCATCGTGCAAGAAGCGCTCACCAACATTTGCAAGTACGCCGCTGCCACTGCCGTAGACATCACCATCCAAACCAATAGCGATCGCCTACAGGTTACAGTGCAAGATAATGGCAAAGGCTTTGACCCTAACCAGACCACCACAGGCTTTGGACTCCAGGGCATGCAAGAACGCACCGCCGCGATCGCAGGCTCCTTTGAACTCATGACTGCGCCCCAACAAGGCTGCAAAATCCACGCC
>JACMKO010000002.1 GCA_014380065.1 Leptolyngbya sp. ES-bin-22
ACTCCCCACTCCCCATCGCCCTCCAGCACTATCACAACAGCAACTTTGCCGAGGCGGAACAACTGTGTCGCCAAGTGTTGCAGCAGCAGCCCGATCGCATAGAAGCGCTGCAAATTCTAAGTGTGTCGCTGTGCTGTGCGGGTCAATCGATCGCGGCAATCCCTTATCTTCAGCGGCTTGTGCAGTTACAGCCTGATGCGGCTGAGGGGTGGGGCAATTTGGGTACAGCACTGCGGGAGCAAGGTCGCATTGAGGAGGCGATCGCCCATTTCCACCGTGCGATCGTGCTGAAGCCCGACTATGCCGATGCTCATTACAATTTGGCGCTGGTACTCCAGGAAGACGATCGTCTGGAAGATGCCCTCTTTCACAGCCAGCAAGTGCTGGCGCTAAAACCGGACTTTGCCGATGGTTTTTACAACCAGGGCTTTATTTTGCGGCGGTTGGGTCGCTTGGAGGAGGCGATCGCGAACTACCGCACTGCCATTCAGCTTGATCCAAATTCGGCGGGTGCACATAAAAACTTGGGTCACGCGCTGTTGCTCACAGGCGATTTGCGGCAGGGCTTTCAAGAGTATGAGTGGCGCTGGCAACAGTTTGGTTGGACACCGCGATCGTATGCACAGCCATTGTGGGATGGGTCACCGCTGAATGGCAAAACGATTCTCCTTCATGCTGAGCAAGGGTTTGGGGATACGATGCAATTCATTCGCTATGCCACTCTAGTTAAACAGTTGGGAGGGCGTGTCGTTGTTGAGTGTCAGCCATCCTTACTCACGCTCCTGGACACCGTAGCAGGCATTGATCAATTAATCGATCAAGGTGCCCCGCTCCCAGCCTTTGATGTCCACGCACCGTTGCTCAGCCTGCCCCATCTGTTGAGCACAACATTAGAGACGATTCCCGCCAACATCCCTTACCTCCAACCATCCCTTCCTTTACTTCCCCTTCTCCCCTCACCCCTCACTCCTCACTCCTCAATCAAAGTCGGCATTGTGTGGACGGGCAATCCTGACCATAAAAATAACCGCTATCGTTCCTGTGCGATCGACCAGTTGCTTGCAGTGTGTCAATTGCCAGGAGTCGCGTTCTACAGCTTGCAAAAAGGGGCAGACGCAGACTTACAGGCAGTTTCCACAGGGTTAGTTCAAGCTGTGGGGCAGCACCTGCACGATTTTAGCGACACAGCAGCAGCGATCGCCCAACTCGACCTGGTGATCACCATTGATACGGCTGTGGCACACCTCGCAGGTGCATTAGGCAAACCTGTATGGTTGTTGTTGTCCTTCGCGCCCGATTGGCGCTGGCTGCTAGACCGCGACGATAGTCCCTGGTATCCCACGATGCGGCTGTTTCGGCAACGCCAACGGGGAAATTGGCAAGGCGTGTTTGAGCGAGTTGCAGCAGCGTTATGGCAGTGGGTGGAGACTGGAAATAAGGCAGGGCGCTGAAGATGATACCCCATTCATCATGACTAACAGGCTCCGTACTTAATCCGCGAGTTTTTCTAACAGCACTTCATTCCCTTGATACAATCGTTTGAGCTTGCTGCCAAAGAGATTTGTGAAGGCATCGATCGCGCTCTTCGGCAGCATTTGAGTGATGCTAGAAGCTGTATTAAGCCCATAGTCCGCAAAGGCAATCATGCCGCCAATCGTTAATAAGCCCCAACTTAAAACAGCGATTTCTAAGAGTTCGCTTGCAGTCGCTACGCCGCCTACAAAAATTAATTGATAGCTACGATACGGCTGCGATCGCAACACATCACGAGGAACACCCGCAATTGTCTGCACTTTTTCAGCAGAACCTGTGCGGACAATGTTTGCCTCAAACTGCTCTAAAAGCGTCTGTCTATTCGCTGATGTTTCAACGTGCTGAATGCAGTCTAAACGTGCAGTTTCGTGAAGCAAAACATTGTCCAACAGCCAGCAAGTAATGCGACCATCTCGACTGCCAATTTCTAACGCCTACAAGTTTTCGAGTGTCTGAAAGCGCTGGAGATGTTTCGCTAGAGGATGCAAATCAACGGCAGCGCTACGAGAAAATTGATAGCCTTTCGTCAGCATGTGGTGCTGATTAGTAACTTTCGCCAGCTCTACGATCGCCTCTGAAAAGTCTGGTTGCAACCTTACAGCTTTTTGTAACTGTGGCATTGCCTGCTCAAAGCGCTGCTGTTTGTGAAGAACCGTACCAAGATTGAAGTGAACTCTAGCAAGGTCAGTGGTAGAAAGCACAGGATGAAGGTCGATCGCCTTCTGAAAATAAACGCCTGCCTGCTCAAGATCGCCCTGTTGATGGAACGCTGAACCAAAATTGTTATAAGCAGCGGCGAGAATATTTTTCACGCTGTCACGTGTGGCAGGTTCTGCCACCATACCCAGTTCATAGAGCGAAATTGCTTCGAGGTAGCACGCCTGAGAGAGATAGTCGTTTGCTAACTGCTGCCAATTCAAAAGGGCAGCGAATGCAGCCGTCAAAGGTGTTTTTCTGAATTTTTCCATCAGATAGCTAAACCGATCTTGCTCTAGCTTTCGTCGCAGTAGATGAAGCGCTTTTTCCTCTGGTGGTGTTTCATCCTGGTATTGGTCAGGGGCAGTTTGAAATTTCTTGAGCTGTCGATCGAAGTTGTTGCCGGGATACCGAATATACTCAACGGTTTCGATTTCAACCTTAAGTACTTTGAAAAACTTCGCCGTCCACAAATCATAGGAAACATCTTCACAGCCACCAATTTGTTTATAAACAGGTGCTTCAGGAAAGCCTTCAATAAATTCATGACAATCTCGACGAATGCATAGATTGAGGGCAAGCGTATTTTCGATCGCGGCTTTCCAATAAGGGTGAAGCGGATCTTGCATTTTTACACCCGTGCGCACAACGCCGATTGGATGGGGTGGTAGCATCAGTGGATACGATTGATCGCCAACCGTGATCTCAACTCTTTTCAGCGCTGTTTCCTTTGGATCAGGCTGATGATTGAGCAACAGAAAACAGAGGTAGAGATGTTCTTTGAAAACTAAATCATCACCATCACAAAAAAAGAGTATGTCACCCTTTGCAATCTTCGCGCCCGTATTTCTGGCAGGACCAATGCCTAAGCTTCTAAAGTGCTTAATCACCTTAAAATAAGGTCTAGTTTGACCAAACTCTTCAAGTAATGCGGGTGTGCGATCGGTCGAAGCCTCATCCACCACAATGAGTTCAGGGCTGACTGGATGATTACCACTATACCGCTCGTGAAAAAAGGCAATGCTGGCATCAATGCTTTCTAAGGTGCGAATAATTTCATTCGCTTTATTCAGCACTGGAACGATAACAGAAAATGATGTGATCATGCCTTTGATCTCGTTGTTCAACTGTGTGGAGACCCTAACCTAACCCTTCGGCGAACCAATTTGCATCACTCGAATCGATTCGCCACTATCAATATGAGTTTGCCCCATTGGCACCACAGCTAACCCACTTGTACCCGCTAAATTGATCAAATTTCCCGAACTATGGCTACCACCCGCCAACGCAAATTCATACAGCCCATCCACTAAGTGCAGTTGCCCCCAAAGGTACGATTCCCGCTTGCCGTCCGATCGCAAATCAACTTGCGTTTTCGCCCTCACAAACGTTGGCTTCCAGGCAGCTTCAGGCAAACCTGACAGCTTTCGCAAGGCTGGTTCCACAAACCGCCAGAAGGTGACCAGTGCGGAGACTGGGTTGCCGGGAAGACCGAAGTAGAGTTTTGGGGAGTGGGGAGTAGAGAGTGGGGAGTAGGAAATCGGTAAAGTTTGAGCGTTGAGTTGACTTCTACCTTCCGCCGCCTCTCCTCCAAATGTCGCTACTGTCAACGGTTTCCCAGGCTTCACGGCGACAGCGCGAATGTGAATGTTGCCGCCCAAGGCTGTGAGAATGTCTTCCACGTAATCGTAGTCGCCGACTGAGACACCACCAGAGGAAAGCACGATGTCAGCCTGATCGATCGCGGAGGCGATCGCCGCCTTCAGAGCCTCCGGATCATCTCGCACTACTCCTAGCCGCAGAGGCATTGCGCCTGCTTGTGCCACCAAACTTGCCAGTGCGTATTGATTGGAGTCCACAATCTCGCCCGGTTGAAGTGGCTGGTTGATACTGACCAGTTCATCGCCCGTAGACAAAATTGCCACTCGTGGTCGTCGATACACCGTCACTTGAGCGCACTGAGCCGCCGCCAGCACCGCCATTTCGGGAGCCTGGAGCCGTAATCCCGCTGGCAAAAGAGGGGCACCTGCCTGATAAAAGGCTGCTTGCCGACGGACAAAGGCTTGGGGTTTGGGAGCGGCGAGTACCGTCACCACATCCCCCGTTCGCTGGGTGTCTTCTTGAATGACGATCGTATCAGCTCCCTGGGGCATCACCGAACCCGTCAGAATACGCGCTGCCTGTCCTGCCTCAATGGTATGCTGCGGTTTGTAGCCAGCCGGAATCGTCTCTACAACCTCTAACCGCACCGGAGACTCAGCCGAACATGCCTGTACATCGACGTAGCGCACTGCATAACCATCCATCGCTGAGTTATCCCAATGTGGGAAGTCCAAAGCGCTTGTAACCGTGCTCGCCAGCACTCGATTAGAGGCATCAAGTAGCTCCAGAACTTCACTGTCGCGATCAGCATCAAACGGATGCACGAGTCCCAGAATAATTGTTTCTGCTTGCTCAACTGGAATCATGGGAGATGGGGAGGTGGGGAAAGTTTTGAGTTTTGGGTTTTGAGTTTTGGGTTTTGAGTTTTGAGTAGTGCGTTACGCCGCTACGCTAGAGAGTTTTCAGTTTTGGATTCCAGCTGTCTTTTGCCTCCCCTGCTCCCCATGCCTCCCTACTCTCCCATCCTCTGCCTTCTGCCCTCATTTTCCCCTTGTCCTTTCGTCTATACGGCTGAAATGTTGTAGTCGGCACACTCCATTTTTTGGCTTACGCTATTCTGGAGTAGTGCGTTGTGACCGATCGGCTCAGATATTCAGTTTATGGTTGCACATCAGCCACACGAAAAGAATTTTGCAGGTAAGGTTTTTCTCCTTGAGGTGTTTATGGCTAATCCACAGTTCCGCTCCTCCTCCGAGAATGCTTCTCCTTTAGGAGATGTACCTCAAGAGCTTCTTGGTCAGCTTCCTGTCGATTCTGAAATCTGGCACAATCTTAAGCGGGCGATCGCGGCTAGCTCTGGGTTTGAACGCTGGCAGCTAGAGCGCGATACAGATGGTCGTTTGAGTGGGCTAAACCTCGACAATCTGGTGCGTTATTATCTGCGTGAAACTCTAGAAACGTTGGCGTATTGAGCGGTTCGCTACAGCCGCTAAAGCTGATTGAAAACGCCCAAAAGCTTGCGGATGCCGCTTTCCAGATCGCTTAGCTTCACTGCCGTCTCGACCAACCGATCGCCTTCTACCTCAACGTCTTGAGTGGGGTATTTTTGGATCGCTTCAATGAGCGAAAGCTTGCCGTCATCGCTGGCAGAGAGCACAAGTGCCGATCGCAATGCCTGACGGTTGGCTGTGTTAGTGGAGGTATGGATCGTGCCACCAACTTCGTCTAGCACTCGCTCGCCCACAACATTATTCAAGGCTCGATCAAGAACGATCGAACTGATGGTGACCTGCCTGGTCAACGCCTCTCGTATTGCCTCTGGTTTCTTGTTTGCTAGCTTCATGTAGGCTGCCAGAGTGGGTGAGGGGTTGCCCGTTTCGGCAAAGCTGGTGAGTTCGGCAACGGAAAGAGACTCTTGAAAGATGCCATATTTTAAGATCACTTTCTCTGCTGCCAGCCCAGCCGTACTATATAGTGTGGCACCTACACCAGCGGTGAGTAGTAGGCAGCAGTGGAGCAATACACGTGGAAAGCGCATAGGTTCGATCGCGGGAAACAGCTAATGACCTTGACGATACCTGAACGGTATTCGTTTCCCTAACGTACAGCATCTGGCACGAGGCGTACTCCCTTTGTGCAAGACATCTTCAACTGCATAGATGTAGAGGTCTATCAGGTCTGGAACTTCTCTGCCTCAACGTTTGTCACGGTCTTACTGTCAGGTTTTACAATGTTGGTGTTATGTCACTTTTGAGTCTGCCGCGTCAAGACGCTTAGGAACGTGAATTAAATCATCTGTAGATCTGACACCCTGTAGGGGTATGGCAGTGCCATGCCCCTACGCGAGAAATTCGATCTTATTTAATCTGTGTTCCTTAGACGAGCCATAACATTGACTGCGATCGCTACAGCAACCCTCAATCGCCTTTGTCCTTAATCCTACGCCTCTCAATGCAGTCAGCAGCGCACACTTATGTCGTATCAGGGCTTTCAGATCGATCGGTTGCTACAAAGATACTGCCCTGCCGTCAGTGGCTTTACTCACCTTGGGCTGGTGGTGGTGCTCTTGGTCAGCGGACAAGGGCTGGGGCTAGCCACTTCAGCCGCTCAGGTAAAAGTGCCTGTGTTGCTGGCTCAAACACCGTTGTCGGCAACCCTGCTTTACGTCAACCCAGCTTCTGGCACCGATGCGCCTGGTGCGGGGACTGAGGTTACACCCTACCGCACGATCGCCTACGCCCTCCGGCAAGCAACCCCAGGAACCTATGTCCAATTAGCGCGAGGTAGCTATACGGAAGCATCGGGTGAGGTCTTTCCGTTGACCGTACCGACTGGAGTGACGCTGCGGGGTGAAGAAGCCGAAAAGGGGCAAACTGTTGCCATCATTGGCGGTGGTAATCTCATTAGCCCAACCTTTGCGCGGCAGAACGTCACGCTTCAGGCAGGCAAAGATACTGAAATACGAGGCGTTTCATTTACAAACCCCAACACGCGCGGCACGGGTATCTGGGTCGAATCGGTCAATCCCAGGATTCAAAACTGTACGTTTAACCGCAACAATCGAGAAGGCATTTTCATCACAGGCACGGGTAATCCTGTGATTGTAGACAGCGTGTTCACTCAAAATGGCGGCAATGGGATTTCAGTTGCTAACCGCGCCACGGGGGACATCAGCGGTAACGTGTTTCAAAATACGGGGTTTGGTCTGGCGATCGGCGAAAAATCCGCACCCAAGGTCACGGGTAACCGCATGACCGAAAATACAGACGGACTCTACATCAACGACTCTGCCCGCCCTATCCTGCGAAATAACACGATCGAAAACAACAAGCGCGATGGCATTGTCGTCACCATTAACGCTCAGCCCGACCTCGGCACGGCTGGCAGCAATGGCAATAATGTCATTCGTAACAACCGTCAGTACGACCTCAACAACACGACAAGCGGGACACTGTATTCTGTGGGCAACACGATCGACCCCAAAAAAGTTGCAGGTCGTGTCGCCTTTGCCGCCCCCGCGATCACCTCCGGTGGTTCTGGACAGTTCGCCGATGTGCAAGGGCATTGGGCGCAGGCATACATCACAGCCTTGGCGAAACGGAAGATCATCAGTGGCTTTCCTGGCGGTATGTTTCGCCCAGATGACTCCGTGACGCGCGTGCAGTTTGCTGCCATCATTGACAAAGCCTTCGCGCCTTCAGCCAAACAGCAAGCCACGCGCTTTAAGGACATTAACAGTAGTTTCTGGGGCTACTCAGCTATTCAGTCTGCTGCCAGAGGTGGCTTCATGCGTGGCTATCCAGACGGCGGCTTTAAACCAAACCAGGCCATTCCCAGAGTTGAGGTGTTAGTTGCGCTCTCCAGTGGGCTGAACTTCAACGCAGGCAGCACTAGCGTTCTGTCTAAGTATCGCGATGGTGCCCAAATTCCCTCTTGGGCAACGTCAGCCGTCGCCGCTGCAACTCAACGCAAGATTGTCGTAAACTATCCGGCTTTAGTGCAGCTCAACCCCACCCGCCAAACAACACGGGCAGAAGTTGCCGCCTTTGTCTATCAGGCGATGGTCAACGCGGGTAAAGCAGATGCGATCGCCTCGCCCTATGTGGTGCTGGCTCCATGATGGTTGAGAGCAGAGAGGAGTCAGGATTCGGAAGGAAAAAGTAAAAGGAGCGAAGACAGTAGCGAGCAGCCAAAAGCTAGGAGTTTTACTAAGAGCTAATGGGCATTAAATAGCCCTAACAGTAGTGTGTTTCAAGGTGAGGATGAATTGCAGCAGTATAACGACTCTGGTTGACTGACAAAACTTCTGAAACCCCTGAGACCTTGTAGGGTGCGATCGCGATCTCACCTGCACACCAATGGACGCATACGAGCGCTGAGTAACCGTTGCTAGACAACCCACTTTTCATCCATCTAACGGGTGGCTTACACTACGCCCACCTCAATTCAGCACATGGATATAAACCCATCGGTAGTGCATCAGACAATGGTGGGGTAAGTTACGAGATCGTGCCACGTCCAAAGCTTGTGGGTTAAGCCTGCTCGTTGCGCTGCGGTCGTCTTCAA
>JACMKO010000395.1 GCA_014380065.1 Leptolyngbya sp. ES-bin-22
CAGCCGTCTGGAGAGGCTAGAGCGACGTGGTTGCACCGTTATACCGTCTAGCGATCGCCCGTCGTCATGCGGCTCAGCTTGCGTAGTTTGGGCGATCGTTGCTAACAGTTTCTGTGCAAGATGATCACTCGGCGAACCATCTGTTGCCAAAAGGAAAGGGGGAGAAAGGACTGGAGCGCTTGTTTGAGTCATTGCTTTAGCCTCTTACCCGAATCATTGCCTCAGACTAATCCGTCCCATTCTGTTCCGCTGTCATGGCGCACACTACTAGGAGTCAGTCAACTAAAATTTGACGGGTAAACCAAAGCTGCGAAAATTTGAAGGTGTGTTTTTTGAGGGTTTTCAACCCGTCAAAAAATTCTTGACAGAACACTAGATTACGGTAGCTTTGATGGCAAGCGTGAGCGAATTCGCTTTATGCCCACGATTGCGCCATGCTTAAAGTGCAGACTGGCAGTGTTTGCTGAGCTACTCTAAGGAGAAGGCTGTATAACGTTAAAAATTGTCGAGACGATCGCCGATGAAGATTCTGGTGCTGGCTTGGGAATTTCCACCCCGCATTGTGGGTGGCATCGCTCGACACGTAGCAGAACTGTACCCTGAGCTTGCCAAGCAAGGGCATGAAATTCACCTGATCACCGTCGAGTTTGGTCAGGCTCCTTGCTATGAAGTTGTGGATGGTGTGTACGTGCATCGGGTTAGCGTGGGTGCCAGTGCCAACTTCTTTCACTGGATTGTGAACATGAACGAAAGCCTGGGGCAACACGGCGGCAAGCTGTTGCTGGAAGAGGGGTCGTTTGACCTGATTCATGCTCATGATTGGCTGGTGGGCGATGCCGCGATCGCCCTCAAGCACACCTTCAAAATCCCTCTGGTTGCCACCATTCATGCGACGGAAGCTGGTCGTCACAACGGCATTTATACAGATATTCAGCGCTATATCTATGACAAAGAGCGGTGGCTGGCACACAATGCTTGGCGCATTATCGTTTGTACCAACTATATGCGGCTGGAGGTTGAGCGCACGTTAGAAGCACCCTGGAACAAAATTGATGTGGTTTACAACGGCATTCGCCCCGAAAAAAAGCAGCGCGATCCAGAGTTTGACTACTGGTTCTTGCGACGACTATTTGCGGCTGATGAGGAGAAGATTGTTTATTATGTGGGTCGCATGACTTACGAGAAAGGCGTTTCGGTCTTGCTCAATGCTGCGCCCAAGGTGATACAGGCGATCGGTCATAGCGTGAAGTTTGTGTTGATTGGCGGCGGCAACACAGACCATCTCAAGCGACAAGCCTGGGAATTGGGCATTTGGGACCAGTGTTACTTCACCGGCTTTATGTCTGATGCCGATCTGGATCGGTTTCAAACCGTGGCAGATTGTGCTGTGTTTCCAAGTTTATATGAACCGTTTGGCATTGTGGCGTTAGAAAGCTTTGCGGCTCGTGTGCCCGTCGTGGTGTCTGATACAGGTGGCTTGCCGGAAGTGGTACGCCACACAAAGACAGGCATTGTCACCTGGACAAACAACCCTGATTCCCTCGCCTGGGGCATCTTAGAAGTCTTGCGGCATCCCGGCTACGCGCAATGGCTGGTGGATAATGCCTACGCTGATTTGAAGCACCGCTTTGACTGGTGCAAACTGGCTCTACAGACAGAGGCAGTCTATGGACGGATTTTGCACGAGCGATCGCAGGTTGTTTGGGAGTAGGGAGTGGGGAGTAGGGAGTCGAAGGCTAAAAGATTAAGGCTAAAGGCTAAAGTTCCTCTCTCTTATCTTCTAACTCAAAGCCAAAACTCTAGCGATCAGCGGTCAGTCATTAGGGCTTTGCGGTTTAATAACTTACCAAACAAACAGGTTTCGACTGCGCTCAACCTTCAGTCATGGCGGGTTGAGCGTAGCCGAAACCCAAACAACTGGTAGCTTATTTTCTTGCAATCCCCTTAGCGCTTTCCCAAGGTTACTGACCGCTGATTGACAGAGAGGCGTTCTGGCTGCCATTTCCCACACCCTAAACCCGATGCCCTGATTGGTTGCTATTCCCCACACCCCAAACCCGACACGCTAAACCCTGCCGTTTTAACCGACACCTTAACAGAGCCTTTACCTTGCGGGTGTTTCATGACGGCAGATCTAAGGTAGCATCTGTGAACTGCTTGGGCTTAGTTAGGGTTTGTCCATGCAACATGCCGCTGTGGAGCTGTGTCGGGGTACTCCAAGTGGCACCTGTCTCATTCGTCGGTTTTGCCGCAACGTAATGTCGATTCAACACAAGCAAGTTTGTAACGCTGGCAGCTTCATCCAAAAACACGTTCACGCGCCTTGTGGGGTGCCTTATTTGGTTGAGAGGAGGGAAGCTTGCGACCGCATGATGTTGTAATGGGTGGCTTACTCTCTGGAGCAGCCGCGATCGCGCTGATCGCTCAACCTGCTGGAGCGCTAACCCAGGTAACGGCTATTAGCCTTAATCCCACGGCTAGCGGGGTTGATGTTGTGTTGCAGCTACAGGCAGGACAGGGTGGGACAGGGGGCGATCGTCCCCGAATTTTTACCAGTGGACAGGGAAATACCTGGGTAGCGAACATCACCAATGCTCAATTGAGCTTACCTGCTAAGCCCTACCGTCAGGAGAATCCTGCACCTGGGATTGCCAGCATTAGTATGGTTGCCGCCAGTGCCAATAGCGTTCAGGTGACAGTGATTAGCAAGCCTGGTTCGCTCATGGGGCAAGCCCAACAGGACGGCACAAAATTAACCCTTAGCCTGCTCTATACCGCTGCTAATGGTAACGCTGCTACGAGCAATCCGTCTGGCTTAGGGTCGTCACCCAATACCCCGCTTCAGGCTCAAGCGACGACATCAGCTACGACTCGTACACCTGCTACTCCTGCATCCCCAGCTACAGCACCAGCCTCCACACCCACAACATTGCCATCTGGTGCTTCCCCCAGTCCCACGGCATCGCCGACTCCTCAAGCATTGCCAACTCCAGTGCTTCCCAAGCAGACCAATACCGCACCCCCTCAGCTACTGAACGCCTCAACTCCTCAGCCCTCCCTTCCACCTGGCAGCAAGATCACGTACACGGATCTCAGCGTCCAGCCGACGACGATCGACCTCGGTACAACTGCCCGCATTGAGCGCGTGGTGCTGCGAGAAACCCCTGTACGAGAAGCCCTGGCGCTTTTGGCACGAGCCGCCGATCTTGGCATTGTTTATGCCGAAGATTTAGGCGTTACGCCTACCGCCGGAGTACCTGCCCAAACTGCCGGATCGGTTATCGACTCCAATATTTCGCTCGACATCGAGAACGAACCGATTCAGGATGTGTTTAATTACATCTTGCGGGCGAAGGGGCTGAAGGCAAATCGGGTCGGCAAAACGATTTTTGTGGGTCTTAATTTACCCGCCACGGCGGGTAGTTACATTACACGCACGCTACGGCTCAATCAAATGCGGGCAACCCTGCCCCAAACCAACCTCACGACCACGGCTGTGAGTGCATCTAGTCTTACCAGTGGCGGTGGGCAAGGCGGCAGCACCACGACTAGCCAGGTGGGTAGAACCAGCGCCACAACCGAAAATATTCCGTACAAAGGGGCGCTACAGATATTGGAAGAGCTGGGCGCAAACAATAGCGCTACAGCCAGAAGCCCTGTCTTCAGAGGGTTGCAAGTGACAGCCGATTCACGTACCAATACGCTGTCGATCGTCGGTTCGCTGGAACAGGTGCAGCTTGCCACCGACTATCTCAATAAGCTGGATGTACGGCGCAGGCAGGTTGCTGTGAACGTCAAGATTGTCGAAGTCGATTTATCTAAAACGAGCAATATTGGCTCTAGCTTTTCCTTTGGTGTGGCTGGCAATTTCTTCAATGTGAACCAGGGACGAGGAGGTGTTAACGTTGGACCCGTTAACTCATCATTGATTGATCCTAATAGCCTTACCAGTCCCTCGACGATCGCCAATCCGTTTGCAACCGTGCAGCCACCGCTCAGCCTTGGAACTCAAGTGACCGACGCACAAGGTAACACGCTAGGCTTTCAGCCTGCCAGCCCGACAAACTCCAACCCACTGGCTCCGGTGGTAACGGGTCTTACGAGTGGCTCTACTGTCAGTACCAGTGGCAATGTGACCAGCGTACTCGGTCAGGTTCTCACCTACGGACTCTCGCCGTTGTTTCAATTTCCCACGCAGTTTTTACTGAATCTCCAGGCGCAGGTGGTTTCCGGCAATGCCAAGATTTTGACTGACCCAACGTTGATTGTGCAAGAAGGCAACCAGTCGCAGGTTAACTTGACTTCGCAGGTGTTTTCGGGCTTCACAGAGCAACGCGTGACGGAAGGGAATGTGACTTCGACGCGGATTCTGCCGCAGCCGCCTGTGGATGTGGGGGTCATTCTGAATGTGCAGGTCGATCAAATTGACGATAACAATTTCGTGACGATCGCCGTTTCACCCGAAGTCAGCTCACTCGGGCAGCAGATTACAGATCCGTCACGCAACAACTTGTTGATTCAACAACTGGTGAATCGCCGTCGGCTAGAAACGGGTAGGATTCGCCTGCGCGACGGTCAGACGCTGATTTTGACGGGCATTATTCAGGAGCAAGACCGCGAAATTATCACCAAAGTCCCCATTTTGGGCGATATTCCGCTGCTCAATTTGCTGTTTCGCAATCGGCGCACGGAGCGCAATCGTAATGAAGTCGTCGTGTTGGTGACTCCACAAATTTTGGATGACTCGGATCGATCGCCCTACGGCTACAACTACCTTCCCGGTGTGGACGTGCAGAAATTCCTACAGCAGCGTCAGCCTCAGCAACCGCCACAGGGTAACCCTACACCACAACAATCTACGCCAGCCCAACCGCCACAGGGTAGCTCTGCACCCCTGCAAAACACTCCAGCCCAACCGTCACAAAGTACGCCAGCGCCACAAAGCCCGCCGATACAACCAGCGCCACAAAGCACTCCAGCACCATCGGAAGGTGAGTCGTCGCGATAGCCTAACGTAGTGAAAAGTAGGAGTGGGTAGATTTTTTTAATGCCTTCTCGTGCTTATATCTAAACAATCAAAGCTGCCGTTATTGAGACTCAATGGGTGATTCTCAACGCCTTTCACATAACTATTTAAGCTTAAGGAAAAATAAAAGGATTCTATGGAACCGCTTGAGGATGCGCGTTGCAAAGATCCTGTGGGCAAGCACATCCTCGGTATTAACCCTGCG
>JACMKO010000396.1 GCA_014380065.1 Leptolyngbya sp. ES-bin-22
CGATCCCCAGAATCAGGCGATGGCGATTTTGCAGGTTTTGGAAGCGGCGCAAGCGTTAGGTTGGCACTATCACGGTGTCACCTGGTCGCCCTTGTTGGGTCCGGCTGGCAATATTGAATATCTGCTGTGGTTAAAGGATTCTGAGCTTCCATCACAACAATCTGAAGCCGTAGAAATTTCTCCAGATTTACACACACTGAAACAACTAACCCTAACTGCACAACAGACCCTAACCCGCTAAACTCAATTCCCTACTCCCTACTCCCTACTCCCCATCCTTCACGCCACAATCAGTCCATCCTTCACATTAATAATGCGATTAGTCTGCGCCGCAATGTCGGGTTCATGTGTGACGATGACGATCGTAATCCCCTGCTGATTCAAATCGGTGAGCAAATTCATCACTTCCTGAGAGGTTGTGCTGTCGAGCGCGCCTGTTGGTTCGTCTGCGAGTACGAGTGCAGGACGGTTGACCAACGCACGGGCGATCGCCACACGCTGCTGTTGCCCACCCGATAGCTGATTGGGGCGATTCGACAGCCGTTCTGCTAAACCAACTCTAGTGAGCGCTTCCTTTGCCCGCTTTTGGCGTTGTGGTTTAGAAACGCTGGCGTAAATCATTGGCAGCATCACATTATCAAGCGCGGTCGATCGTGCCAGCAGGTTGAATTGTTGAAACACAAACCCAATCCGCTGATTGCGAATAAACGCCAGTTCATCATTATTCAGGGTCGTCAGGTTGCGCCCTTCCAACACGTAATGCCCACCGCTGGGTCGATCGAGGCACCCGATGATATTCATCAGCGTCGATTTTCCCGAACCCGAAACGCCCATGATGGCAACATATTCGCCTTCTTCGATCGCCAAATCAATCCCCTTCAGCACAGGTACATCAATGTCACCCAAACGGTAAGTCTTAGTAATATTTTCCATCCAGATCATGGTTGCCATTACTCGCTCCTCAACGCCGCGATCGGATCAAGCTGTGCCGCATTTCGAGCGGGGATTACGCCAGCTATTAGCCCGATCACGAAGGACAGTCCGAAGCCTGCGACGATCGACCAGATGGAGATAACGAAGGGAAACTTGAACAGCGTGGCGGCAGCGAAGGCAATACCAACGCCTAAGCCAATGCCAAGTGCGCCGCCTGCGATCGAGACCATGACTGCCTCTGTCAAAAATTGGCTTAAGACGGCGCTGTTGGTGGCTCCGACGGCTTTGCGAACGCCGATTTCCCGTGTGCGCTCGACAACGGAAACGAGCATGATATTCGCGATGCCGATGCCGCCTACGATGAGAGAAATGCCTGCGATCGCGCTGACCATCACGGTAAACAACCCCACGATGTTGCTGAACGCATTGATAATATCTGCCTGATTGGTCAAACGAAAGTCATCTTGCTCCGGTGGGTAAATGTTGTGGCGAATCCGCAGCAGGTTTGTCACCTGGAATTGCGCTGCATCAAGCTGGGCAGCATCTTTAGCCTGCACCCAAAAGCCACTCACCGCGATCCCATTGATGGCATTGTTGCCCACAATCCGGGCAGACATATTGGTAAGGGGTATGTAAAGGCGATCGTCCTGGTCTTGTCCACCGACTGATCCCTTCGTTTCCATCACCCCGATTACATTATAAAGTTCGCTTTGCACACGGATTTGAGCACCGATCGCAGTGCCGTTTGCACCAAAGAGTTCAGTCCGCACCGTACTACCCAGCACCGCGACGGGTCTAGCACTATTCAGATCATCCTGGCTGAAAAATTGCCCTTCTTTAGGATGCACATTTTTGACATCAGGATAGTTCAAATCAGTGCCCAACAGTGTTGTCGAAGTGTTTTCTCCTTCATAAACAACCTGCACACCGCGTTGCAAATAGGCAGCGACACCTTGGGCTGCTGGAGCTTGCTTGGCGATCGCCTTTGCGTCTTCCCAGGTGACAGTTGAAGCGGTGCCCGCTCCTTGACTGATGCCGCCCGTGCGCGCTACGCCAGTTAGCACGAGAATCACATTCGTTCCCAACGCTTGAATTTGCTGCTCGGTCGCTTTTTGCACCCCCTGTCCCACTGAGGTAACGGTGATGACGGAGGCAATCCCAATAATCACGCCCAGCATAGTTAGCCCGGTGCGGAGACGATTACTCCACAACGCCTCCAAAGACATCGTGAGGACTTCCAGCAGTGAAACGCTGGTTGGATAAATGCGAGTAAGCTGTGCCATAAAATCCTCCTACGTAGGTGGGTGGAATTAAATCTAAGCTGGACGTAGGTTGGGTTGAAGCATGAAACCCCTAGCGCAGCCATGCCAAAGGCTTTACGCCCGCATGGGTTACGCTATCGCTTTTCTGGGATGCCGGAACGGCTTTACCCATCCTACAAATAATTGTGCCTCCCTACTTAACGCTGACGTGTACTGCCGCCACCCCCACCGCCAGCAGCACCCCCACCGCCACGACCGCCGCCGCCCATCCCTGGCAGGAAGGATGGTGTTCTCGATTGGGGACGATCGCCCTGTGGGAAGCTTGTCAACACGCGCTCTCCTTCCTTGAGTCCAGAGAGTACGACCGTTTTGCCATCATCCGTCGAGACGCTGGTGGTAATGGGACGAAATTCAGGACGACGACTGCCCTTTTCGCCGCCCATCACCTGTACGCCGCTAGCCCCGTCTTGCCGGACGATCGCCACCGTTGGTACAACGACTACATTGTTCAACGTCCCCACGTTAAAGTCCACGTTGGCGCTCATTCCAGAACGCAACAGGTTACCAGGATCAGCTACAGACGCTTTCACTTCAAAACTGGTGACGTTTTGCGTGACCGTTGACTGCGCCGCCACCTGGATCACTTTGCCCTCAAAGGTTTTACCCGGAAAGGCATCAGCCGTAATTTTGACCGCTTGACCCACTTTGATTTGAGCAATGTTCGCCTCAGCCACATTTGCCGAAATCTGATTGGTCGAAGCCAGTGCCAAAATCGAAGCCGCTGCCGAAGAAGCCGAACTGCCTGCTGTTGAGGGTGTGACGAAGGCACCCGGATCCGCGTATTTCTTTGTCACAACGCCGCTAAAGGGAGCGCGAATCTTCGTGTCATCAATACTTGCCTCGATCGTTTGCAACTGCCCCTCTGCCGTCAAAACTTGGGCGCGTGCGGTCGCAATGTCTTCTGGGCGACTGCCAGCTTTCTGCAAATCCAGAGCCTGCTGTGATTTTCTGACCTGAGCCGCTGCTTGATCGCGAGCCGCACGGGAGGTGATGAGGTCACGTTGTGCCAGTGCTCCGTCACGAATCAACTGCTGATTTTGCTGAAAAGTTGCTTCTGTTGATCCCAACGCAGCTTTGTCGTTTGTCAGTTGCGCGGCGGCTTGAGCAACATCCTGCGGACGGTTACCAGCAATAATTTTATCCAGGTTTGCCTGAGCTTGGGCTAACTGTCCTTGTGCTTGAGTATATTGCCCCTGCAAGTTAGAAGCATCCATGTAGGCGAGGATTTGCCCCTCCTGCACCCGATCGCCCTCCTTGACCAGCAGTTGCTTCAGAATACCCGACGACTTTGGACTCACATTCGCCGATCGTGCTGGCAGCACAGAGCCGTTTGCCGAAATGGTCACTGGTAAACTTTGCCGTTCTACAGTAGCGCTTTGAATCTGCCGTCTCGATTCCCGTCGCTGTGCAGTCGTGATCTGACTATAGGCAACATACCCACCACCTAAGATGAGAGCGGCAACCAATAGCCCTACCGCCCACTTCGGTATTCCACGTTTGACCAGGTCTTTCACAATTTGCTCTCCGTTTAGCCAGGTTGCGTGCCATTCAAGTCGATCGCGTCGGACTACTTAGCGACAATAGAACGACAGGTCTACAGTTTGCTCTGTCTCTTTTTAGACTTTATGACTAAACGTAAGGTTCAACCAGCGACTCCAATACGGATTATGTTTCCTACTTATCCTACTTAAGTACTGCAAGCCAAGGCATACATCATCCTTGAGTGCGACTTCTAAAACGCTGTATCGTGAGGCACTCTACCAATGAGCAGCCAAGTTAAGCGTAGAAGTGTCGGCAGCCTCAAAGAAGCAAAAGCGCCCCAGCTTCTTAAAGATGCTGGGGCGCTAAACTGAGCTGGGGCGCTGGAGTTGAGTTACACTCGCTCATTCAGCAGAGTAGAAAACCGCTTATCCTGTCGAAGCGCGTCAAAGTCAGAGTTGGTTCGAGCAATTTCACGGTATTCATCTGGGTTCAACTCCAGGGCTAGCTGCAAGTTTTCAAACGCTAGATCAAAGTCTCCTTGAAGAGCATAGCAGCAAGCTTTGTTGTAGAGAGTATGTGGGCTGTCTGGCTTGAGCTGCAATGCTTTGTTGTAGCTAGTAATTGCTGCTTCTAGAAACCCCAGATGGTAGAGGGCGTTGCCTCGGTTTGTCCAGGCTTCCTCAAAATCGGGTCTAAATTCCAGCGCTTTGTCGTAACTGGCAACGACTTTTTCGATGCGATCGAGCTTCCGCAACGCCAGAGCACGATTGTACCAAGCCCAGTAATAGTCTGGCTTGAACTCGATCGCGCGATCATAACTAAGCACCGCATCATCATAACGCCCTAGATTGCGTAGCGAGATGCCCCGGTTGTACCAAGCCCAGTAATAGCTGGGTCTGAATTTGATCGCCTGATCGTAGCTGACAATCGCTTCTTCATACCGCTCCAAGTCGTCTAGAGCACTGCCCCGATTGTTCCAGGCTTCTGGAAACCCTGGTTCATAATCAAGCGCCTGGTTATAGCTGGCGATCGCGCCTTCATAGCGTCCCAGATGGTACAGGGCATTTCCCCGGTTATACCAGGCATCGGGGTTGTCGGTTTGGAGTTGAAGCGCGCGATCGTAGCTGGCAACAGCAGCGCCAAAATCCTTCTGTTTATTCAGATAAAGCCCTTTCTGGAAAAAGAAGGCAGCTTCCACCTCCTGAATGTGGCTCATAGATTCAGTATCTCAATAATTTCCTGTGCTCAATATGCCCAGGATCGACAGCATGGAAACAGGTGCAGCAACCATTCTAAAAAAACGATTCTCTAACCTCATCAAAAAACCTTTGAGTGCTGCTTGGCAGCACTTGACACTGCTAGTCAAGGCTTGAAGGCTTGCCCATCGAGACTATAACGTTTCCTGCCACAAGGCTGGGTATCATCATGCCCCATCTGTAACGTGACGCATCGTCAAGTTCTGTAATCGTTCCTTGACGCATAAGCATCAAACAGCCAATCTGACTGCTTCTCTTCACCCGTCTGTCTAAGCTCTCGTCGTTGAGGTTTTGTTACCGTTTGGGTTAGCAAGCTAGCGCTTCAGTTAGGGCTGCAACCCAATTTTTTGTGAAGATACGATAGAGACGCAGGTCATAAGATCAACCTGCGTCTATGATCGCAGAGCATAAGTCATCGCTCAAATTAGGTGATTTAAATCTTTATCAAGTCAAGGCAGAAAGCAGCTAAGACTGTCCTGATACTGCTAAAAAACGTTTGCTAATGATAAAAGCTGGTTTTTCTTGAACGGATACATGAACGGCATGGGACACAGACCTGAAGCGCAATTTAAACGTCGTCTATTTCAGCCAGTGACTAGGTTCGCTCTGCTGACATTGATGCTGTCTGTCTCTCCTTGCACCGCCACCGCGCAACCCAGCGACCAAACAACGAATGTTGCAGTCGGCTCCGTCGAGTTCAGCGATGCCTACACTTTGTCACCGGGCGATCGCGTTCGCATTGATGTTTTCAAAGTGACTCAGTATAGTGGCGAAAATCAGGTTTTAGTCGATGGCACCCTGAATCTTCCCCAAGTGGGCTATGTATCGGTTCAAGGCATGACTTTAAAGGAAGCCGCAGACGTGATCGCAGCTAAATTCTCCAGCATACTCAGATACCCGTTCGTCACGGTTAATGTGGTTACGCCTGCTGCCGTAAAAGTGGGGATTGCAGGCGAAGTCAATCGTCCTGGTTCTTATACAGTTCCACTGGGAGAGAGTGGCTCCCAGCTACCGACAGTCACCCGAGCCATTCAGCTAGCAGGAGGCATCACCCAAATCGCAAACCTTCGCCAGGTGGAAGTGCGTCGTCCGCTGCGATCGGGCACTGAGCGAGTCATCAAGGTCAACCTGTGGGATTTTCTTCAAACTGGCAATCTACGCCGAGATATTACGCTCCGAAGTGGTGATAGCATCTATGTTCCAACGACAACGCAGACCAATCTAGCAGAATCCGTTCAACTATCATCTGCTAGCTTTGCCGCCGATAGAAGCGTACCGCTCAATATTGCGATCGTTGGAGAAGTCTACCGCCCCGGTCCTTACACGGTATCCGCCTCTGCCAAGACTGGCGCAGCAGGCGAAACAGGGCAATCGGGTGGTGGTAGCGACCGTGCTCCGACCATCACACGGGCGATTCAGGTGGCTGGTGGGATTAAACCTCAAGCCGATGTTCGCCGTATTCAGGTACGTCGGCTGACCAGAAACGGCTCTGAACAAACGATCGTTATTGATTTGTGGCAGCTCCTACAGTCGGGTGAACTCAACCAGGACCTCATCCTACAAGACCGAGATACAGTGGTAATTCCCACGGCGACAGCCATCTCCCCCGCAGAATCGACTCAAATCGCGGCTGCCAGTTTTTCGCCCGATAGTATTCGCGTCAATGTGGTTGGTGAAGTGAAACAGCCAGGTGTCGTGAGGGTGCCTCCCAATACTCCACTCAATCAAGCCTTGCTCGCGGCTGGTGGCTTTAATACTCGTGCCAAGAAAAAGTCAATTGAGTTGATTCGGCTTAACTCTGATGGCACTGTTACCCGACGAGCGATCGCGGTAGATTTTGCCCGAGGGTTAGACGAGCAGGGCAATCCCGCACTCCGTAATGATGACATTGTGGTGGTTAACCGTTCTACGCTTACAGTCTTTTCTGATAATCTAGGCTCGGTGTTGAGTCCTGTGAATGGGTTTCTTTCTATCTTCAGCATTTTTAGAATTTTCACTCAATAGAATTGCTAAGGCGTAGATTTATGTCATACCTGTATCAAGCTTGCTGTTCGTTAGCAAAATGATCACATTCAAATTACCATCCCGCCACAGATCAGGTTTTCGCGGTACCACCAGTTAGCACGTGTGTAGAGATCAAGATGGAGAATGAACAAAGCCCCCCAACATTGGTCGCTCCGCAGGAGCATAGCAGACGCTTTCAGTGGCTGCCACTCGCCAATACGCCTCAGCCTAATGATGATGATGATGAAGGCGGTCTAAATCTGGGGCAGGTGGTGGCATCCCTGCGGCGCAGGATTTTTATTATTGCTGGCGTGACCACTGTTATTACTTCACTTGCCTTGCTAAAAGCCCTGACCAGTAAACCAGTTTACCAGTCTGGTTTTGAGATTTTAACGAAACCCGTGACGGTTGAAAATCAGGTCATTTCGTCTGTTCCTCAAAGTTTGAGCAAAGACCAACAGCAAGCGACTGAAACCAAAGGGGTCGATGAAACAAAATTAAAGCTGTTAAAAAGTCCGATTATTTTGTCTCCGATCGTCAAGCAGCTTCAGCCTCAATATCCAGATGTTGATGTTGATTCTTTAGCAGCGGGATTGATTGTAAAAGGGACAGCAACTAGTGAAATCCTTGGCGTTAGCTATCAAGATAGGAATCCAGACAAAGTTAAAGCAATTTTGTCTCTGGTTTCAGATGCCTATTTGAGGTACAGTCTGGAAGAACGTCTAGCAGACGTGCGGCAAGGTATCGATTTTGTGAATACTCAGCTTCCTCAACTTCAGAAGCGCGTCGAGGCGATTCAAGACCAGCTTCAGGGCTTTCGTCAGCAGTATAACTTGATTGATCCAGAGTCCAAAGGAAAACAGCTCACAGAACAAACGACAACAATTGGTCAACAAGGGCTTGAAACACAGGTGAAGCTGAACGAAGCGCGTGCGCTCTACCTCAGCCTGAGCAAAGAATTGGCACAGCAAACGGATGGCTCAGCGGCATCGTCTGCTTTAAGTGACAATGCTCGTTACCAAAAGCTGTTAAGTCAGATTTTAGAAGTAGAAAGCCAGCGAGCTGCCGAATCCTCCCTCTTCCTTGACAAAAGTCCAAACGTCCAGGTGTTACGCACTCAACAAGAAAACCTGCTCCCCTTGTTACAACGCGAGGGGCGACGGGTTCAAGGAGAGGTAGAAAGCAAGATCCGAGACTTGGAAGCACGCAGCCAGATTTTATCTCAAACATCGACGGGCTTAAATCAGCAAGTTAAACAACTGTCAGCGATTTCGCGGCAGTATGTCGATATTCAACGAGAGCTGACGATCGCCACTGAAAACCTGAACCAGTTTTTAACCAAGCGAGAAGCGCTTCGCATTGATGCCGGGCAGCGGAAAACGCCCTGGCAGCTCTTAACCCCTCCCACCGAGCCAGTGCCTTCTTCGGCAGACGTGAAGCGCTCTGCTCTACTGGGAGCAATTCTCGGACTCTTGTTGGGTATTGGCGTTGCCTTGCTTTTAGAAAAACTCAGCAACGTACTTCATACACCAGAAGAAATCAAGACCACGACAAAGTTGCCTATTCTGGGCGTGATTCCGTTCAACCCAGAGTTGACAGAGCTAGAAACGTTGATTCCTTTAGACAAGGTAAGCTCTCTGGCAGATATGGGTGGGTTGGTGCAGCAGATGCGGCAACGCCTGGGGCTTGATGGCAGCAAACGCTCTAGTCCTTACGCCTCCTCCCCGTTTCAGGAGGCATTTCGATCGCTCTACACCAACATTCTCCTGCTCAGCCCTGACGAACGCATTCGTTCACTTGTGATTAGTTCTGCCACGCCTGGCGAAGGAAAGTCCACCACCGCAATTTACCTCGCGCAAGCCGCGGCTGCCCTGGGTCAGCGGGTGTTGCTAGTCGATGCTGACCTGCGGTTACCCCAGCTTCATAACCGACTGGAATTAGAAAACGTCTATGGTCTCAGTACCATCATTTCGTCAGACCTGGATTTTGAGCGCGTTGTGCAAACATCGCTTCTGGATAGCAATCTGTCCATCCTGACCTCCGGGCAAGTGCCTCCAGACCCAACCAAATTGCTCTCGTCCAAAAAGATGCAGAGCTTAATGGAACAATTTAAAGCAGCTTATGACTTGATTATTTATGACATGCCTCCCATTTTAGGGTTGGCAGATGTCAAACTGCTTGCCCTTAGAACTGATGGCGTTGTCATGGTGGTTGGATTAGACAAAGTGAAAACATCGATCGTAACGCAAGCATTGGATACCTTTAAATCGTCTTCAATTCAGATGTTGGGCGCTGTGGCTAATGGGTCAAAAGAATCTGCTCCACCCACCTATAGTTCCTATCATCGCTACGATCTAGAAGCCAGTAAACATACAGAAGCCCTCAACGATCGAGAAATCGGTGAGCGTTCTGACGAAGTGCCTGAAAAAACAGTAAAACCATGAGGTGACTAAAATTCAGTATAAATTAATAATTTTTCTCTATGAATTTATTAAAGTGATTGGTAGTTATTTAAAGAGTCAATTAATTAAAACAACGGCTGAAAGGTGATTCACGGTCTTCGCAATGAAAGTACTGATACTTTTGACATTGATTGGGGTTCTTTGGCTGATCAGTTCACGCCGTTGGAGACGCGGTTTTCTTAATCCGCTTGCGATCGTAATTATCATTTATCTAGGAATTACGTCCCCCCTTGGGGTCGCGTTAGCCACCCAAGGCTTGACCGCACCTTTGCCAACCGATGCTGGCGAGTCAGTTGATTCCATTGTTGTTTTAGGTCGTGGCGATGACTTTCGTAACCGCCGCATTGAAATCGCTGAACATCTCTGGCGCGACAAGCGATCCTCTAAAATTTTTGCCAGCGGCATGTTAGATGCTGAATTCATTATTGAACAGCTAAAAAAGAATGGCGTTGCGGCTCCAGCGCTCAGCGGAGAGCGGTGCTCCCAATCTACTGAAGAGAATGCCCTGTTCACAGCGGCTGTGCTGCACCCTCAAAACGTACAAAAAATTTTGCTCATCACCGACCCGCCGCACCTGCTGCGATCGGTGCTCTCGTTTCAAGCGTCTGGATTTACCGTCATTCCTCATGCGAGTCCACTACCTCCCGCTTGGGCACCTGAGCGCCGCCTTTCACTTTTGCTGCGAGAGTACGCTGGGCTAATCCAATATGCTGTCACCAATCGGTTTCGGCAGCGGAGCACCTTTGAACTAGAGCACCCTCCGATTGATGTCACGCTGAAACTAAAGACCTGGAACTGTAAGCTGTAACCATTAAAAAGACTCGATTAAACCTCTCAGAAAATACTTGCAGATTCCCCATTTTCACGTAGACTTTACGCAAAACAGTTAGTGTATTTTACTCAGTACATCTTGGCAACGAGCATGAATGACTTTCCAGACCTTCCTCAAAACTCTTATCAAATCGAGAAAGAGCTGGGTCATAACCGTGCGGGCGGTCGAGTAACTTACCTGGCGACCGATACACGCACTCAGCAGCAGGTTGTCATCAAGCAATTTCAGTTTGCCAGAACGGGGGCAAGTTGGGCAGAGTACGATGCGTACGATCGCGAGATTCAATTTCTGAAACAACTTGATCATCCTGGCATTCCTCACTATCTAGATTCATTCCAGACCCCGGATGGCTTTTGCATGGTGCAGGAGTATAAAAATGCCACGTCTTTGTCGGCGAATCGTAGCTTTAACCCAGAAGATATTAGGCAGCTCGCGATCGCGGCGTTAGAAATCTTGGTCTACTTGCAGAATCGGATTCCCGCGATTATTCACCGTGATCTCAAACCCGAAAACATCCTCCTCGACGAAAGCGGAGTCGTTTATTTAGTCGATTTTGGCTTTGCACGAGTGGGTGGAGAGGATGTAGGGGTCAGCAGCGTGGTCAAAGGAACGTTGGGGTTCATGCCGCCAGAACAACTGTTCAACCGCCAACTCACAGAAGCCTCAGATCTGTATGGACTGGGCATGACGCTGATTTGTCTATTGACAGGTACAAAATCGGATCGGATTGGGGATCTGGTTGACATTAGCTATCGCGTTAGTTTCAAGCAACTGGTGCCCACACTCAACTTACAGTGGGTCAACTGGTTGGAGAAGATGGTAGAGCCGCGCTTGAAGGAGCGCTTTCCCAATGCTTTGGCGGCGCTGGCAGTCGTGCCTATATCCCCTCTACGCCCTCCCGATGCTCAATTCAGTCAAGCAAATTTAAAGTTTCACGCTGTTCGCTTGGGCGATCAGCTGACTCAAGCGGTTATGCTGACCAACCCAATTCCAGACACTCTTTTAGAAGGGAAGTGGGAAGTCGCACCGCATCCTCATGATCCTCCAGTTGAAAGCTACTGTTGGCTGACAGTCACTCCCGAAACCTTTGATGCCAACCAGGTAGAATGTCAGGTAACCGTCGATACTCGTAAGCTAATGGCGGGGAAAACCTACCATCGCAAGCTCTTTCTACACACCAACACCCTGACAAAGACGTATTCCCTCAATCTTCAGATTCAGACGGCTGCGGTACCAGGACAGTCGTCCGTGCTGCCCAACGGTCTTTTGCTGCTCGTGGGGATGGTTTCGCTTGTGGTGAATTGGCTGGTTGCCTCAGTTGTTCTGGGCATGGGTACAGTCGAGAAGTCAGTCACCATTGCTGGTTTTGGAGCCATAGTAGGCACTGCGATCGGGCTAGAATTTGCCGCCTGGTTGATGCGATCTGCCAGTTGGCGCACTGGCTCTACCACCTGTACGCTGGCAGCACTTGGAGTTGGTGCTGCCGCACTGATGGGAGCACTTGCCAGTGATCTTACAACAGCGGGTCCGGTGGTCATTTTGAGCGCAGGGGCAGGAGCGATTAATGGTGCGGTCAATGGCGTGATGACAGGGCTTACGGTAGAGAAAATGATGGTAAGCGACAACCCGAAAACCATAGCCATCCCAATGTGCTTACTCATTGCAGCAGTAGGCTCTAGTTTGGGCTTAGGCTTTGCGATCGGGTTTATGAACTTAGCCATACTCACCGTTCTACTTGGTAGCAGTCTTGCTCTAGGCACTTTGATTAGTCATCTTTACTTACGGCGAGCCAACACCCTCTTCTCCCACCGCAAGGCTGAACGTTACTTAATCAAGCCCTAGAGGCGCTACACGCTCGATGTATACGCTTACTGGTGCCACGAGTTTTGTTTGTAGGACTGCAATGAGTTGACGATCGCTCTCTGTCCAACGCCTTGGTTGGGCAAAGACCGAACATTCTAAAATACCGATTAATTGATTGTCTTGATAAAGCGGTGCGTGTACTAAGGCTCGATGCTGAAATTTTTCGCGCTCGTAGGTGCGATCGATCACGTCATCGCTGGCAGTTTCAATATCATCGACGAACACGGCAATCGGAGTGCGAAGCGCGATCGTCATGAGTGGGTCTTGCGGCAGGTTTGAATCTTCAAGCCAGTCGGCACCAATCCATGCTGCCGCACGACCATCGCGTGACCAGCAGTGCGTGATCGTGCCCCGGTTTTGCGTCGGCTCCCGTAGATATAGGAAGCAGCGATCGCAGGGCATTGCCTCTCCCAATGCTGGCAGCAACGCCGTCAACAGTGTCTCTGGCTCTGCAAATTGCTCAAAGATTTGCAGCAGTCCGTCCAATGGTGTCTCGTTCTCTGTCATCGTCTCATGCCCTCTGTTCGCTCTCAGATCACAATGCCATTTCTTCCAAGCCAATCACTCATTAACGCCCACTCTCGGCGACCTCAACGATGAGAGCGCCCTACGTCCGCTCTTACTTTTTGGTACAAGGAATAACGTGAACGTGCAATTGGAAGCTGAGATCCCCGGTTTCTGGTAACGTGAGTAGGCAATCAAAGCAAGCGTAATAGGATTTACGCAAAGATCCCCGACTTCTATCACACGGTAAGCTGGGCAGCGCTAATTTTTCACCAGAAGTCGGGGATCTAACCACATCGCGCGTAAGTCCTACGTAACAAGAAACTGGGGATCTGAAAGTTAGTTGCGCCGCATGTTAGTATATTTGTACTACAATAGCTGAGCATCATCGCCTTGCAGCTTACTGATTCTATGGAAGAAAAGCTGAGTTGTTCAAACTATCGACTTGCACTGAGGCTTTGCCTGCATGAGTTCAACGCTGTTCCCATTGGGGTAGCACCTCTGGTCAGGCTTTCCTTTTTCTCGCTACTCGTCTTGTTTGCCTCGACTCAACCGACGCTCGCTCAGGACTCTATTAACCTCGATTTTACAGTCGCGCAGACAGAGCGTGTTCAGCCGTCTCCAGCAGACATTCCTCCGCCAAGCCAGCCAATAGAGGCAGTTAGCCACGTTCGACAAGCCGCAACGAAACCGACCGACTCCAGCTTCAAAGTGGACAAGCGCAACGATCAGCAACCGGACACGATCGCGCTCTCCTTTGATCTTCCTGATGGACAGCCAGTAACGACGACAAAACCAGCGTCGATCGTGCAGGCAGCACCACGGGTTGGGGGTCAAGCAAATATTTTTGTCGGTGGCTCTGACTCTCTCGTAGCCCGTACGGTGGGTCATGCTGAAGGCACCCGGACAGCCAACGGTAGCAAGACCCGTGCCTATTACGGACATTCTGATCCGGGTAACGGCGTGTGGAACCTGGGCAGTTTCTCCTATCAACACGCGGCTCAGTCTCCCAAAGAGGCAGATGAGAAGCAGCTACAACGGTTGCAAGCACAGGCAGAAACCATTCGGCTACGCGCCGCAGAACACCGTCTAAACCTTTCTCTGGAAGAAGAGCTAAACGCCCTTGATCTTGCCAATCAGTCTCCCCTGGCAGCGCTGGATACACCAGGGTATGTCGAGTGGCTGAAGCAAGCGCACGATCGAGGACTTGCGGGTTCAGAGGCAGTGCTCTGGGCACGCACTCAATCCTATTGGGATGTGCGACGCAACCGTTGGGATGCACCAGGGCTGGGCAACTCAGAAGGTCATATTACACACGACCAGAACCGACGATTGACCGCGATCGCACGAGCCTTGGACACCTATCAACAGCAGCAAGTGGCGCGACAGCAAGCGGCTGAACCACAGGACAAAGTTGCAGATAAACCTCCCCAGGAGCAGCTTGCTGATCGCATCATCTTTCAAGACTTGTCTCCACCCAAAGCAAGAGTTGTCGCACAAGCAAAGAACTAGCCTTCAGAATGGGCATTAGAAAGGAGCATTCTGGTTAGATACGCAAAAGTAGAATTGCTCTTGGCAACCTCC
>JACMKO010000397.1 GCA_014380065.1 Leptolyngbya sp. ES-bin-22
CCAACAATTCCGCACATCTGGAGTTACTCCTGCCGAGCCTACATACTCGTCAATATACTCCGTTTTTTTAACCTCTAATGGGAGGTGAGGGGAGAGGAGGGAGGGATGAAGGCTAAAGGCTAAAGGCTAAAGGCTAAAAGTTTGGTCAGTGGTCAGCATTCACTCAAAACTCTCTAGCTTGTCGGCGCAACTCAAAACTCAAAACTTGAACTCAACGCCAGTGTCTTCGGCAGTCCGCTCCGAGCGAGTTGTCATGCACTTTTGCAAGCCGAGACAGCAGATGGCGCGAAACTACCAAACGTGACGGCTTTAAGCACTAAATCTCGGATTGCATTGTTATGACGCTGAACGTTCGTCATGCCATGACGCTCAAAATAGTGTGCATATTCAGCTTGATAGATGATGTCTGACAGAACGACCATGCCATTTGGTTTGAGGACTCTGACAATTTCATCGAGTGCTGTTTTGCGATCGGTTTCGGCTTCTATGTTATGAACCGCCCAACTTGAGAGCACCACATCAAAGTAGTTTTCTGGAAAAGGCAACTGACGCATATCGGCTGTTTTGACTTCAACGCGCTCTGTAACTCCTTCAGTTGCAGCATTTGATCGTGCAGCAGCAGCACTATTGTTGGCTTGATCGTGCTGTTGCCATAGGTCGATACCGATCGCCTTGCCAGTAGTAAGCCGCTTTGCAGCCCCAACTAGCATTAAACCTCGTCCACAGCCGACATCAAGCACAAGTTCACGCCCTGACCACTGCACAAGATTCAGTAGTTTCTCTCTATCTTTTAACTTCATGACTTTACTGCCATACAGCATGAAGCAACCCATGCCAAGCAAGTAGGTGGTGGCAAGACCTAATAGCGTACCGACCGCTATTTTTGGAATTTGCCCCAGGATCGATGAGAACAGCACGACAAGAAAGATTGCAAGTGCTACTGCACCAGCACTAAAAAAGAAACGCACTAGACCAGGCGCATCAATGCCGTAATTCGGTTTGCTTTGAATTTGAACATTTTCAGTCGTCATTAGCCTTTGCCTCATGAGAAACAACTGAGACAAAATTAGTACGTTTGCTCTTATCATTCAAGTGCTAGCAGACACAATTTCTACCTGTGTTTTCCAAGGATTTGTGGCATGACTCCTGCCTTTTGCCTCCCTCCGCTTCAATCCCATGCACCTGCATTTTGGATGCCGTATTCCGATCGCAGTGATGCCAGGTCGCGATCGAGCACCGTAGACGGATCGATCGCGGCATTGATCTTTTGATGTACCGTCAAGCCTTGCTTAACTCCCTTGAGGTACAGTCGGCAAACCTGCACAGGATTGTGATAGATCCCACCCCACGCTTTGCCCTGGATGGACTGCCACAGAAGCTCTAGAAACACGACAAAGCTCTGCGCGTAGTAGTACCAGGGACGTTTCCAGGTGAGGGATGTGAGCAGAAAGCCGATGAGTTGGAGTTCTTGTTCCAATGCCGTGCTGTAGCCCGTGACGACGTGCATGATGTCGTGTCGCTGCATATCGCACCAGGGAATGCGCATGATGCCAACCCAGAGATCTTGATCACGCACAAAATCAGGATTTGCCTCATAGTAACGGTCGAGTCCTTGCCGCAAGGTAAGCGATCGTTGCAGTGGTTCAATGGGCAAACTAAGCGTATCGATCGTGTCCATTATCTGGTTTTGATTGAGCTTTATGATTAGTCTGTGCTAAATCAATCGCGAAACCGTCAAATTTGTGACAGTGGATCAAACTGTCACAAATTTATGTCAAGCTCTACGCAAAATTACTAGAGTCAATCTATCGAGCTTGTGGTTGATTTAGATGTTTTAGAAAGCTGCGAAGCCAATCTTTAGGCTTTATGGTGGAGCGTATTTTTTCCTTAAACACATTTCAGGAATCTTCGACAGATTACTTGATTAATTAACTTACAAAAAGTTCCAAGCGATCAGATTTGTCGAGGATGAAGGCAACGAATGAGTGCTTCAGACTCAGAGCGTTAATGTCTGAGTGTTTGGGTTAGGGCAATAATGCCCTCAAAATTTACCTTTTCAAAAAACGAGTCACATATGTACGGTGTATTCATTAACAGCATCGGCAAGTTTTTGCCTGGAAATCCGATCACGAATGACGAGATGGAAGACTATTTAGGAAAGGTGAACGATCGCCCTTCCAAAGTTAAACATCGCATTCTCAAAAGTAACGGTATTCAGCAGCGCTATTATGCGATCGATCGGCAACAGCAGACCACCTATAGCAATAGCCAGATGGCGGCGATCGCCATTCGGGATGCGATCGCCAAGGCTAATTTAGAACCGGGCGCGATCGACCTTCTCGCCGCTGCTACCAGTTGGTCAGATTTGCTCGTTCCCGGCTTTGGCAGCATGGTACATGGCGAATTGCCAGAGCTATCGCCGATCGAAGTGACATCTAATCAAGGGGTGTGTTGTGCAGGCGTAGCAGCGCTCAAGTATGCTGCATCGCAGGTGAAGTTGGGTGAAAAAAGAGCAGCGATCGC
>JACMKO010000398.1 GCA_014380065.1 Leptolyngbya sp. ES-bin-22
ACCTTTCGTATGGGCGACCTTTTCCAGCCGAAACTCCTTGAGCAAATAGCCTAAACGCTCGTGCCATTCCTGCCGAGGCACGTTAGACTGCTCCATCACCAAGAGAATATTCTCTTGCACGGTCAAATATCGGAAAATGCTTGCTTCTTGCGCGAGATAGCCAATGCCCAATCGTGCTCGTCGATGTAGTGGCAGCGTCGTGATTTCCGTGTCGTTCAGCCAAACTCGCCCCTGGTTAGGTTTTTCCAGCCCTGTAGCAATGTAGAACGTTGTTGTTTTGCCAGCACCGTTGGGACCTAGCAGCCCCACCACTTCTCCCTGCGCCACAGAAAGGCTAACGCGGCTGACTACAACGCGCGCACCGTAGGACTTATGAACGTTCTCAAGCGCAATCTTCAACCGTCCACCCCTCACTGTGCTGGACAACAAACACAAAGCTGACGACGATCTTACCGTGTCTCAGCGATCGATGTCTCAGCGGGAACCAGGAGACGACGGGTTTGCAAGGGGTGGAGCCAGATCTGGCTGTTTGCGGGGCAGTACGGGTACAGCAGGCGTGAACTGGGGCTGTGGGCTAAAGGGTGCAGCATTGGCGGTTGGGGCAGGTGTTGTGGTTGCCTCTGGCACAAGGTAAATGGACTCGACCTGCTTGGGGGCATCTGGCAGCGCCACAAATTTTCCTTCATCAATCAGATAGGTCACCGTTTCGCCTCTGAGGCTGTTGCCTTGCTGCAACACATAAACATTACCACTGAGTACAATGCGGCGCTCTCGGCTGAAATATTGTGCCTGAGCCGATGTTGCCTGGATTTGACGGGCGGGATAGTTGATTTGCACATTGCCGCGCGCTGTGACGACACCTGTTTTGGAGTTTGCTTCTTGTACGTCCGATCGCAGCGTCAGCGATCGACCAGCCTCGGTTTGAGCGTTAGCGGGATTGTTGAGTAGGAGCAGGTGTGCCAAACCGTCTACCAGCAGTACACTTGCCACGATCGATGGCAGAAGTGCCGCTAATTTAAATGGTTTGAAGCAGGCGCGAAGTGGATGAAGAGACGACATCATGGGGCGAATCACTCAGCGAGATAGCAAACGAGATAGCAAAAACGATGGCAATAACAAATGACAGCGCTGACAGATGCTTCAGGTAGTCTACCCAATCCTGCTTGCCTTGAAGCGAATTTTACACGGAGACTGTATTGCTTGTAGAAGATGCACTCAACCCAGCCTTCATTTAAGCATTGATGAGACAATTCTCTCTGTTCTATGACTGCTAACCGCGTGAGAAGTTGCCGCCCGATCGCAGGACTTAGTCGCAGCATGATAGCTAACGCGATATGCGACTAATTTGCCCTCATCCCAACCCTTCTCCCCAGGGAGAAGGGCTTTCGGACATTTCTGGTTTCCTCTCCCCACGGGAGAGGGCTAGGGTGAGGGAAGTCTTTGCGGGTGGTTCAGGAAAGTCGCACGTCACAATAGCTAGCGTTAAAAGCTAAGTGCTCATTTGAAGCGTTGGAAACGCAAGGTGGGTCGATTCGAGGTTTGGATCATTCTCGCCTACAGAAACATTACTGGAGCGATTCTCAACAGAGCCAGTTTGCACGGATGGTAGACCAAGTTGCTGCATCACGATCGTGACCTGATCGGGTCCCGTTTGCTGAAGGGTGTTGAATAGCTGAACGGTCTGCGTCAAAAATGACTCAATGTCAATGTCAGCGTAGGTCGGCTGATACCCACGCAGCCGATTCATCCCTTCACCCATCAAAATAACAGCACCCCGCCAGTTCTGATTGCTCAAGTGATAGAGGGCAACCGCTACTTGCAGAATGCCCTGATAAAACTTTTTCTCTGGCTCTGCTGCTTCCATCCATAGGGCTTCCAGAGTGTCATGACACGCATAAAATTCCCGCTGGTTGAATTGTTCCACCCCACGCCAAAATTCGTCTGGTAGCGCTGCGCTCAATCGTTCCACCCAGGTATTGATCTGCCGTTTTGACTACTGCCACTCTAACGCTGGATGGCGTGAATGGAGCTAGCTTCCAGCAGTTGACGCTCAGCGGGGTCAATCGACACGCTGTCTAACAGCGATCGCCGCAGTGCTTGCAGTTGAGTCGCGCTGGTAGGCGGCGTAAATGCGGTTTTCAGCACGTCGTACCAGAGGTTCGCCTGAGTGTAGAGCTTGGCTTGGGTCAGGCGATCGCGGGTTTGTGCCAACTGATTTTTTAGACCTGTTTGTAGCGGTATGACCTCAAGATCTGCTTGGGCAAAGAGGTTGCTGGATGGGCGACTAGGGTTGCAAACCAGCTCGACCTGCCAGCGATAGCGCTTACCAACCGCTAGTTCAGGCAGCGCGCCAGCCGAAGACATCACCATAATGCCAGGAGCACTTCGCAGCCGATCGTCCTTGATTTCTTTCACCAGCTTGAACCGATCAGCCTCTTGTTCATACAGCCTGAACTCAAGCGGTGAGGACACCGCATCCCGCACAAACCAGGCAAACGTAGGACGAGTTGACACCGTTTGTCCCGATCGTCCGCTTGGGGTCAGTAGAATTAGTGCAGGCACGTTATCAGGTGGTAGCGTACTCGTACCGCAGCCTCTACCACCTGACGACCTGCCGTTGGTTGGCGCTTTGTCGTCATCTGCTAGACCAATGGCAGGTATGAACCACAGCCCCAAAATAATGCCTGCTACTAGACGTGTAACGATTCGTTGCTTAAGGCGCAATTCCACTGGGTAACTCATGGCTCTCCGAAAACGCTAAGACTATTAAAACCTGTTGGGCAAGTGCTGCGTTGACTGAAACGGGTGAGAAAGCTACCACCAGGGTTTTGAGTTACGCCACTTCAGCTCACACACCATGCCGTGAGGCGCGTAGGAGCGGCGTTGAAAGCTGCCTTTGAGCGATCGCGCTAGTTCTTTCGCCTGAGCCGTCCCCCGTCCTTGTCTGACACTAACGGCAGGAAAACTGTTCAGACCGTTATCAATCACTTGCAAAGTATACCAATTTTCATCTTGCCGACAGCTCACGTCCAAACAGCTTGCCTCGACCGCATGGTTACCAACATTACATAACGCTTCTTGTAAAAAAAGACACAGGGCTTGCTTTTGGTCGATCGAGAGACGGCAGTTTTTGAGTGATGAAAAATCTGGCGCAATGAAGGTGCGAATCGACGTAAATCCTGGCAGCTCTCGTTTTAAGGTATTTTCGTAGATTTGATAGAGCAGTTCGTGAATAGGAGTTTGCGAGTAGAGCTGATCGCCCGTCACAATTGCCTGGTGCATTGAATCGTAGACCGATCGCAGTTCCTGGTTCAGATCTTGTAACTGCGATCGCAACCGTTCTGGTGGCAAATCATCCAGACTGCGCAACATGGCTGCCAGCGTTTGTAGCGGACCATTATGCACGGCATCGTACGTCCGTTTAAGCGTCAGACTGCGCTGTTCTAACAGGAGCCGAGAATCGCGGTCAAAGAGTGATGTGGTCAAGCCTGAGGCACCCAATGCCAAAAGCGCTGGCACAACTGGAATCCACCAGCTTAGGGTAAGCAGCCCATAACTAACTAGCAGCAAGCAAGCGCTGCTAATAGTTAAACCCAGGAGCGTTTTCCAGGGCGATTGCAACAGCAAGCCTAGCGCGATGCCAATCAGCCCCCAAAGCAAAATCCAGATGTATTCCCAGCCATCTGCCCAGGTACGCAGCAGCGGACGTTGATCCAGCACCGCGCTGATGATTTGGCTAATGGCATGAGCATGGTTCTCCACGCCGTAAAGCAGCCGATATTCATCGGTCGTGCCAGTGGCATTAGAAAGCAAGCTGCCTTTGATAGCATCGGTCATGACGGTATCATTGAGGCTATTTGAAGCCGTTACGCCGACTAAAACGATGCGATCGCGCATTAACTCCGGCTTCACTCTTCCCCTCAAAACATCAGTCATCGAAACTACTGGAAAAGGCGTTGGGTGGCTGCGAAAGTTCAGTAAGATTTGGTTGCCCCCTGCTTGGGCTTGCACATAGCCACCCGTATTGGGACGAAAGCGCGGCAAGGCGATCGCCCCAACGTGAATCGGGTCGCTGGCACGACTCCCAGGCTGAAACGCAAGCCCTTTAGTCTGCAAATAGCGCGCTGCAAGCAGCAGCGACAAAGAATATTTGATGGCTCCAGAGTCAACCTTGCTTGCCAACAAGCATCGCCTCAGTTTGCCATCGGAGTCGAAGAGAATGTTAGACAGCCCAACCTGTTCTGGCGGCAATTCTGGCGGTGGCTTCACTTTGAGCGTTGCTACTGAACCAATATCAGCTTCAATCCCAATGAGATTGGGACTGGTTCTAAACACGTGTGACAGTTCCGCTCGATCCGGGTCAGTTGTCAGGTCACGAAACAGATCAAGCCCGATCACTGTGGGACGATAGCTTTGTAGCGTTTTGAGTAAAGTTGCCAACTCGCGATCAGGAATAGGATATTTCCCCACCTGACGAATATCTTCCTCATTAATCCCAACGATGACAATGCGTGTGTCGGGTGCCTCTACGGGACGCGATCGCAGAAAGCGATCAAACGCATTCCACTCCAACATTTGCAGCGAACCAGAGAAGCGGGCGATCGCGACAAGCCCAATAACCGCTAACCCTGGCAGTAACCCAACGCGCCAAACCTTCACTTGCTGCTCAATCTGCGTCCAGAATTTAGCATTCCCCTTCATCTTCATTTAAACAAACGGCTATGCTTCAACAATGTGCTGCATCGACGGTAGATAGCTTATGAACGACGATCGCTCTACCGCATTGCTGCATAGCCATACGGCTAAATCAGCACCCTGGTTGCCAGCTACAGACGATCGCGCGGAACATAAGGTATCGGCAGATTACACCACATCACAAGAACTTCCCCCCTCTAACCAGGTGATTTTTGGGTGAGGATGAAGCCTGGGAGGTAAAGGAGCAGTGAAGCTTGGTGCCATCGCGTCTTCTAACTCAGCAAGCCCAGCTTTCGAGCCGCGATCGCAATCTGAATCCGCAGATCTTTGTCAGGTTCATCATAAATACCCAACGCATCCTGAAGTCTGACCCAATAGTTCCGCACGGTGCGATCGCTGACCTGCATCCGGTCTGCGATCGCCTTGTCTGTCAAACCTTCCTGAAACTTCAGCGTCAGTACTTCCAGCCATTTGCGGTCAAACTCCAATCGAGCGCGCAATTCTGGCGGCAGGTAAATCGAGCCGCGTAGCGCGAAATCTACTAGCCGCAGCATCTCGCGAATCGGCAGCGATTTATCCATCGCTGCAAAGCCCCCTTCGTAGGCGTTAATCATCGGCTTAAGCTGCACCAGCGGTCTGATATTGGTACTCAGCACCACAATATTGGGTGCCAGCTTACTTTCAATCAGCGTTTTGAGAAACTGAATGCCAACCTCAGCACTCGCGATCGCATAAGGCTGCTGAGGCACACTTAGATCCAGCACGACTAGGGTGGGATGGTAGTAACCAATTTGCGTTTGAGCTGTTTGAATATCCTGCGCCGTAAAAATTTCGGCGGTAGGATACGTTCGCTTCAAGGCAGGCACCGTACCTTCCAGAATTGCCTCATGGTCATCCACCACCAGAAACGTCTGGGTCATTGCCTTCACGCTTCGGCTCATTGCTCATACCTACGAGAATCTAGTCTGTGCTTTCATTCATTAAACGCCCTTTGAAAGCAAAGACCAACTCGATCGTGGAGTAACAGCCAGCAGCGCAACCGTTAGTAAAACAGATCAACGCAATGAGCAACGACTTTAAAACTCCACTTGCTTGTTGCGATCGCCTGGTAAGTAGGAGGACTAAATTAAACCTCACTGGATTTTCGGGTTGAGACTTCGCGTTCGACTGAGCGCCCTTCGGCTTGAGCGATCAGGTCGAAAGCTCACACCGAAGCCTCAATCCTCTTCTTAGCCGCAGAGCGAGCACTGAGCGCAGTCGAAGTGCGTTTTATAAATAATTGCACCCGCCTGGTATGCCTGCTTAACCGATTAGAAACCGGAGCGCCAAACAAAAAAAGAGTGGGTAGAATTTCTACCCACTCTGAAAAGACATTAAGCAAGAGTCGTCAATGACTACATTGCTAGTTGTCTCTACTTACCGAGATCTTCAAAGGTACCTGTGCAGCTAGGACCCGTAGAACCGTTACCAAGGTTAACACCGCTGGAGTTGCCGGTTTGAGGCTTCTGAGACTGGCACAGCACTGCAAGCGTGGTTGCTTCACCGGAAGCAGCCGCCGTTGTGGTACCGATGGCTGTTCCGCCTGTGTGTGCTCTCAAGGTGTTGGTGTTAGCTGGGAAAGACACGTTAGCAATACCTGTGTTGCTTGCGCCTTGCATGGCATAGCTGTAGTTGGTCGTTTGAGTCTTGATACCCAGACCCAACAAGGAAACGTCGGTTTGGAAGGTGTTCTTCTCCAGGAAGTAAGCCTGCTGCGAGCGGTTGATGGAGCCAACGTATTGCTTGGACTCAGACTCTTTCGCTTTGTTCGCCTGGTTCAAGAAAGAAGGCAGCGCGATTGCAGACAGAATGCCGATGATGATGATGACAACAAGCAGTTCAATCAGGGTGAAGCCCTTGTCTTGCTTCTTGGCGATCAGGTGTTGCAGAAACTTAGCTTTAAAATCGGAC
>JACMKO010000399.1 GCA_014380065.1 Leptolyngbya sp. ES-bin-22
GCTTTTGACGATGATGATGGAAGGGAAAACCTTTTAGCAATGAGGGATGAAGGCAAAGGGTGGAAGTAGGGAGTGGGGAGTAGGGAGTAGGGAGTGGGGAGTAGGGAGTAGGGAGTGGGGAGTGGGGGGTAAGAGCACCGGAGCGCTGCATCCACTCAAAACTCTCTTGGCTCCTGATGCCTGATGCCTCTCTGCCAACTCAAAACTTAAAACCCAAAACTCTCCTCTGTTCCCCTTGCTCCCCCTTGCCCCCTCCGTCTTCTACTTCCCCTTAAGCTTCTAACTCGTCATTCCTTTCCTTCTTGCTCTTTCTGCATCATTTGTTCGACAAAATTTGTGTAAATATCTCCTTTTTGAAATTCTGGGCTGTCCAGGATCTTTTGATGAAAGGCGATCGTGGTGGGTAAGCCCGTCACGGCACATTCACGAAGGGCGCGGCGCATGCGTCGGATGGCGGCTGGGCGATCGCTGCCCCAGACGATAAGTTTGCCAATCAGCGAGTCATAGTAGGGTGGAATTTCGTAATCGGTGTAGACGTGGGAATCCATTCGCACACCAGGACCGCTGGGCGGCAGGTACCCGCTGATGCGCCCGGGATTGGGGCGAAAATTATGCTCGGGATCTTCGGCATTGATGCGGCACTCGATCGCGTGCCCCCGCAGCAGCACTTGATCTTGGGTGAGACTGAGCGGCTCACCCTGTGCGATCCGAATTTGTTCTGCGATCAAGTCCAGTCCCGTAATCATTTCCGTCACGGGATGCTCGACCTGAATCCGGGTGTTCATCTCCATAAAATAGAATTCGCCTGACTGGTCGAGCAAAAACTCGACGGTGCCTGCGCCTACATAGTTGATTGATTTCGCTGCCATGACGGCGGCTGTGCCCATTTTTTCGCGTAGTGTGGGAGTCAGCGCTGGGCTGGGTGCTTCTTCCAGCAGCTTTTGGTGACGACGCTGGATGGAGCATTCTCGCTCACCAAGATGAATCACGTTGCCATAGGTATCGGCAAGAATTTGAAACTCGATGTGGCGCGGCTTTTGTACAAATTTTTCAAGGTAAACACCGGGATTACCAAACGCGGCTTCGGCTTCTCCCTGTGCTGCTGCAAAGAGTTTGCCTAGATCGCTCTCATCGCGCACCAGCCGCATTCCCCGTCCACCGCCGCCTGCTGTCGCTTTGATGATGATGGGATAGCCAATTTTGCGCGCGATCGTTCGTGCTTCTGCCTCATCCGTCAACAAGCCTGTACTGCCCGGTACCGTGGGCACACCGACTCGCTGCATGGTCTTTTTGGCTGTTGACTTGTCGCCCATCGATCGAATCGAATCGGGTGAGGGACCGATAAAGACAATCTGATGAGCCGCGCAAATTTCAGCAAAGCGAGCGTTTTCTGCCAAAAAGCCGTAACCGGGATGAATCGCTGTCGCGTTCCGGGTCAACGCAGCGGCGATAATGTTAGGAATATTTAGATAACTCTTGCTGCTAGGCGCTTCGCCGATACAAACCGCTTCGTCGGCAAGCTGGACGTGCAGTGAATGGCGATCGACCGTTGAGTGTACCGCAACCGTAGCGATCCCCATCTCTTCACACGTGCGGAGAATCCGAAGAGCGATTTCACCACGGTTGGCAATTAAAACTTTTGAAAACTGCATCTCGATAAATTTTTGGTTCTGTATTGAGTAGAGTAAACGCTTCTGTGCGGCACTGGAAGGGGAGCAAGGGGGACCGGGGGACAGGGGGAGAGTTTTGAGTTTTGAGTTTTGAGTTGGTAGAGATGGGTCAGGCAGCAGGAGCCAGGAGAGTTTTGAGTGGAGGCAGCGTTCCAGTGCTCTTACTCCCCACTCCCCACTCCCTATTTCCCACACCCACAGCCATCCTTCACTTGATGCATGACAGCAGGGGCAAGTGCGCCCCAGAGGGGAGTGTTTACGTCAGCCGCTCGTAGTCCATCGGCAGTCCAGGAGTTGCAGGTTTTCAGGAGGGAGTAGCGTCCAGTGGCGGCGTAGAAGCTGCTGTCACCGTCTTGCCCGTTACCAATCCGTTCCTGCCCCTGGCTGCTGGTCTGAAAGGAATCTTCAAGAAAGTGCATCAGCTTTAGATAGTTGGGCTGATTTAAGCTGACGCATTTGAGCGTTTCGCCAGGGTATTGAGGAACAGCGGTATGTCCTTTCACAAAGAGGGCAGCGGGGTTTTGCAGCAGGAGCGATCGCAGTGCGCTAGAAAGGCTGATCTTATCCCACGACGGCGTTTCAACATAAAAGATGCGATCGCCCCAGCCAAACTGGAGGTAGCGATAATCGGCGGAAGTGCTTTTGCCAAGGGTAGCTAAGTCGAGGTGCTGGCTCCAATCGAAGGCTTCGTTGCGGACAGGCACAAAAAAATTAGTGTGCATCGCATCTCCTGAGACATAGACTCTAAACTTACAGTCTGTCTGAGGCGATGTGAGCCACTGTCGGGGCGTGAAGGCGGCGATCGTGAGTAGGGCGATCGTGCCCACAATGCTATACAGCCCATACAGCCCAACTCGTCTCCAAGCCCTATCATTCATTACTGCGCCAAACGTGTTGAGTTAACTTACCATTGAGCAAAAGAGGCTTACCATGAAGCGACTTGAAGCTGCATGTCACTCAGAGGTGCCATATTCTGACCGCTCACTGGCTTCTGACCGTAATTGCCACGAGCTTGCAGACTGACGGTTTGCAGACTGACGGTTTGCAGACTAACAGCTTGCAGACTGATTCGGAGGGTAAAACGGCTCTGCCAATGTCCATCCTACGCTGATTCGCTGGCGCACAACTGCACGCTTTATCGACGGGTTGGTTAGCCTGTGTTCTCTAGCCTGTTATCTTTTGTGACCTGACTATGGTGAAACAACGGCTTTTTCTTGGATCGGTTGCCTTTGGCATCAGCTTTGGCATTAGCTTTTTGACGGGTCGTGATCTGGGCAGAGCGATCGCGTCGGGCATGACGACTACGGTGGCGGCAGTCGCAGCGGCAGTCGTGGTCGATCGACAAGGCTATCAGCAGGCACATACCAGAATCGCCGACCTCAAAAACCATATTCACGCGCTACAGCAACGGCGGGCAGAAGCTTATCACGCCTTCATCCAGCTTGAAGCTGAAAAAGAACAGTTAGCAGGGAGTTTGCAGACACTAACGTTCCAACCCGGTCAGCCACAGCTTAGCAGTTCGCCCTTGCCTAGAGCATTACCCGCAGCGCGCAAAGCACTGAGTTGGAATTTAGCAGCTTCAGCTACGTCAGAGCAGCCGATCGAGGTCAGACCGTATGAACTGCCTACCGAAATCACAGCCTCTAGCAGTTCGCCGTGGAGCCATCAGACATCAACTCAGACAGACAGCGAGAGTAACCAGCAGGTGTTTGCAGAGGCGGCTGTAGCCAAACAGAAAATCGAAGCGAGTTTAACGGCACTCCAGGCAGAATTGAGCCAGCTTAAAGGACAAATTACTGACCATCGCCAAACGAGAGAAAAGCTGTCGCGGGACGTGGCAAACGTGAGGGAGGACAAGCGCCAACTGGACGCGACTGTCAAAACGCTTAAGAGCGAAGTGCAGGAGTTAGAAGCCTGTCGAGTGGAGTTAGAACAGTTTCTAACCTACGCGGAGGCAAAGAAGCGAGAACTAGAAACTGGCTCAAATCCGCTTCAAGAAGCACTTAAGCAGTTGCAAACCCAGGTCGGTGCGCTGCAAGAAGAACTACCCGTCCTGGAGGCTCAAATTCTCGATCGCCGCAGCCAAAAAGAGGCTCTAGAGCAACAGTTAGCTGCTCTCAGTAGTGCACCATTAGGGCTAACTGCTCCCTTGCAGCCCCAATTGAACGGGAGCCAACCGAGCCATAGCGCAACCATTAGCAATGGCAATCATGTCGAGGCTCATCCTAAAACCGCGATCGCGCCCAAGACTAATGCTAAACAAGCTGTGCAGCCCAAGCAGTCTGTATCCAAGCAACCGATCGTGACCGTCAAGGCGAACAATCAGGCGTTTCAGCCAGGTTCACAAGCTGGAACAGCAACCCTGCTGTCGGAGTCGATCGCGACCGAAAAACCGATATCCGATCTGCCCAGCGAGTGGACTGAATTCATGGTGCAGTTGCCAGAGTACGAGCTACAGGCGCTGAAGGTCATTGTCGAACAGGCTCATCCTGCTGCCGCACTCAAGCACATTGCCGAAGAGAATTTGACCATGCCTGAGCTGTTGATCGACTCCATCAACGAGCGAGCGCTAGAAACCGTTGGCGATCTACTGATCGATGCAGGATCGGGAGCAGGGTCAGCCACGATCGTCCGTGATCACCTCAAAATAGTCAAAAAGCTGCTCAAAACCTACGACTATTTGGTGCATTAACGGTTGCGGCAACGATCAAACATCAGCTTCGCCCTTATTGCGATCGAGGTTGATGGCTGTCCGGGGGAATCGTGCCACAGCGATCGTCACCGAGCCTGGGTCGTTCTCAGAGTGGAAGCGTTGCTTAGGAACGCAAAGGTCAGGTAGCGCAATACCCGCTGACGTAATCTTTCTACACCGCTGCGTTCCGGTTACCCGATTTGCTCTTCCTTCTAGCTCCCAACATGCCAGGATCGCCGCCGCTTCTGCAACACTGGGAGTACCAACCAAGGCATCGGTCGCGCTGGATGGATGGGGCACCGCCACTGATCGCAACCTGGCAGCCTCAAAAAAAAGTAGAGGCAGGTGCCGATCGCGACAAAAAGCGATCAGTCCTGCCTCATTTACTTTGGTGTCGATTGTCGCCAACCCTGCGATCGCATCTTCCTGAAGCGCACAGGCTCGAAAAACGTCCCGAATCGCTTGCTCTATGAGGCTTTTGGACGCGCCCTGTTGACACCCAAGACCGACCCAAAGGACTCGACAGGGCAACGCCTCCGCGGGCACACTATGAGAGCTTGATGCCACACGCCTTAGCTTTTAAGGTCAGCATCGATCGTGCGAGGTAACGCCGCAGCTTTAGGGGCAACCGCATCCTTGCTCGCCGTCAAAGACAATTGTTGCAAGATAGGCGTACGTGCGACAGCGCTATTCGCCAACGTGAACAACGGGTTGGAGAGAATACCAGCCAGAGAGGTCACGATCGCCGTTGTCACAAGCCCTACTTGCAGCGATCGCATTCCGGGCAGACTCCAGCTAATCGCAGGGTAGTTTTTCACAGAGTCAGACATTTCCTGCGGTTCCTTCACCACCATCATCTTGACCACACGGATGTAGTAGTAAATGGAGATGACGCTAGTAATTAGCCCCAACAGCACCAGCCCATATGCCCCTGCCTGCCAACCGGCCCAGAACAGGTAGATTTTGCCGAAAAAGCCAACCAGTGGCGGAATGCCGCCCAACGACAGCAAACACAGGCTCAGGCAAAGAGTCAACAGCGGATCTTTCTGATACAAGCCTGCGTACTCGCTAATCTGATCTGTCCCCGTCCGCAGCGAGAACAAGATGACTCCTGTGAACGCGCCCAGGTTCATAAACAGATACGAAATCAGATAAAAAAGCAAACTGGCATAGCCCGCGTCACTGTCAATGACCAGACCAATCATCACAAAACCCGCTTGACCGATAGAGGAATACGCCAACAGACGCTTCATGCTGGTCTGAGCCAATGCCACCACATTGCCCAAAATGAGGCTGAGAACTGCCAGTACCGTCATGACTAGATGCCACTCTTCCGTCAGCAAGGGGAAGGCTGTCACCAGCAGGCGAATTGCCAGAGCGAAGCCAGCCGCTTTAGAGCCAACTGAGAGGAAGGCAACTACGGGTGTAGGAGCGCCTTCGTACACGTCTGGAGTCCACTGGTGAAAGGGCACAGCGGCAATTTTGAACGCAATTCCCGCGATCGAAAACACCAGTGCAATCGCCAGCCCCAAAGACTGAGCGGAGCCAGTATCAGCAATGCTAGCGGCGATCGCGCTGAGGGTCGTTTCACCCCCAGACAGCCCATACAACAGCGAAAGACCATAGAGAAAAATCGCAGAGCTGGATGCCCCAATCAGCAGATACTTTAACGACGCTTCGTTTGAGCGAGGATCGCGTTTCGTGTAGCCCGTCAGGAGGTAGGACGAGATGCTCAACGTTTCCAGCGAGACGAAAATCATGACCAGTTCGTCTGCGCCGGAGAGGAACATCCCCCCGATCGTGGCGGTGAGCAAGATAGATAAAAACTCTGCCAGGGGTGTCCCGGAGCGATTAATGTAGCTAATCGACATCAGAATAGTCACAACTGCCGACAGCGCCACAACGCCTCGCAGGAGAACGCTCAGCGCATCACCATTGAAGCTTCCCAGAAAGGCGATCGGGTCTGACGTATGCCACTGGTAATACAAAGCGACAACCGCCGTCAGCAGCCCCCCAATGGCAAAGTAGGGTGTCCAGCGCGAGGAGGCAGCTCGTCCCACAATCAAGTCACCCACAATGACGATCATGAGGGTGGTAATCACAATGCCTTCCGGCAGAATCGTCCCAGCGTTAAGCTGAGCAGCAAGCGTGGCGAAATCCATGAGGAGTAGCTCTATGAATAAGATACGTTAGGGTTACGTGGAGGGAGAACGCGATCGGCTCCCTGGGTAAGGAGGTCTTTTAGCAGCCAGGAGACGAGAGAGTCAGAAATCCTCTACAGTGGATTCTACATCGCAATTTACTGTAGCGCTGTATTCCGCAGCATTGGGTTTCAAGTCGGTGATGGGCGCGATCGTTACTAGCCAATTTTTTTACTTCGCTCCTGGCAAATACCTGAATGTCCTTTCCAGCATCTAACGCAGCCGACAATCAAGTTGACGATCGCCCAACTTAATTTTCAGCCATAACGTCTCAGGAATTTCTCACGTCCCCTGGTAGTCACTGCAATATTAGTTATAAGAGAGATTAGGGAACCTGATCGCCGCGATATCCTTTCTAACGTTAACGATCCTATGTCAAAGCTTGTCATCGTCGAGTCGCCCACTAAAGCGCGCACCATTCGTAACTACCTGCCTGCGGGGTATCGGGTAGAAGCGTCGATGGGGCATGTGCGTGATTTGCCCCAATCCGCGAGTGAAATCCCGGCAAGCGTGAAGGGCGAAAAGTGGGCACCGCTGGGCGTGAACGTGGAAGCAAACTTTGAGCCGCTCTATGTGGTGCCGCAGGATAAGAAAAAGATTGTTAAAGAATTAAAAGAAGCGCTCAAAGGCGTTGACGAACTCTTCCTGGCAACGGACGAAGACCGAGAAGGAGAGAGCATTAGCTGGCATTTGCTGCAACTGCTCAAGCCCACCGTGCCCATCAGACGCATGGTGTTTCACGAAATCACCGAAGATGCCATTCGGCAAGCGATTACCAACTGCCGTGATGTGGATGAACGGTTGGTACGTGCCCAGGAAACGCGTCGGATTCTCGATCGCCTCGTCGGTTACACCCTTTCTCCCCTGCTGTGGAAGAAAATTGCCTTTGGGCTGTCTGCGGGACGGGTACAATCTGTCTCGGTGCGCCTGCTGGTGAGACGTGAGCGTGAACGACGAGCCTTCCGGCAAGGCAGCTATTGGGATTTGAAGGCAGCTTTAGAGGTGAGGGGTGAGGCAAATGCGTCTCACTTTGAAGCGCGATTAGTGACGCTAGCGGGTGTTAGGGTCGCCAACGGGAGTGATTTTGACGAGGCGACGGGACAGGTGATTGCGGGGCGCAACGTGGTGCTGCTGAATGAGGCAGAGGCGCGATCGCTGCAAGATCGGATTCGCGATCGACCCTGGACAGTCACCAACCTGGAAGAGCGTCCCGTTACCCGCAAACCCTCGCCACCCTTTACGACCTCCACGCTGCAACAGGAGTCAAACCGCAAGCTAGGGCTTTCTGCCCGTGACACGATGCGTACCGCGCAAAGTCTCTACGAGCAAGGCTACATCACCTATATGCGGACGGACTCTGTGAGCCTATCCCAGCAGGCAATTACAGCCGCTCGCGATTGCGTGCAGTCCATGTATGGTGCCGAGTATCTCAGCCCTGAGCCGCGCAAATATTCAACCAAAAGCAAGGGCGCTCAAGAAGCTCACGAAGCGATCCGTCCCTCTGGCAGCACCTTCCGTACGCCGCAGCAAACCGGACTCAAAGACCGAGAATTTCGCCTCTATGACCTGATCTGGAAGCGCACTGTAGCCACTCAAATGGCAGAAGTCCGCCAGACCAATGTCACTGTGCAAATTCAGGTTGAGGATGCGGGCTTTCGTGCCAGCGGCAAGCGGATTGACTTTGCAGGGTTCTTCCGCGCCTATGTGGAAGGATCAGATGACCCGAATGCGGCGATCGAAGATCAAGAAGTGATCCTGCCCCCGCTGCAAGTTGGCACTAAGCCCACCTGCACCAGCCTGGACGCGATCGGGCATGAAACCCAACCCCCTGCTCGTTTCACCGAAGCCTCTCTCGTGAAGACGCTAGAAAGCGAAGGCATTGGTCGTCCCAGTACCTACGCCAGCATTATTGGCACGATTATCGATCGTGGGTACGCCAACATGGTTGGAAATGCGCTGGTGCCCACCTTTACTGCCTTCGCCGTCACTGCGCTGCTAGAAAAACACTTCCCAGATCTTGTAGACACCAGCTTTACTGCAAGAATGGAACACGCCCTGGACGAAATCTCGACTGGCGCAGTCGAGTGGCTTCCGTACCTGAAGAAATTTTACCTCGGCGCTACTGGGCTGGAAACCCAGGTCAAAGACCGCGAAAGCGAGATTGATCCTACCGAAGCACGTACCGTCAATTTAGAAAACCTGGCGGCGAAAGTGCGGATCGGTCGCTTTGGTGCCTACATCGAAGCTGAAAACGGTGACGGCATGGTGAAAGCCTCGATCCCCAAAGATTTGACTCCCGCAGATCTCGATCCTGCCCAAGTTGAAGTGCTGCTGCGCCAAAAAACCGAAGGACCCGATAAAGTTGGGCTGCACCCCGAAACAGGCGAACCCATTTATCTCAAAATTGGCGCGTATGGTCCCTACGTGCAGCTTGGCGACGAATCCGAAGCCAACCCCAAACCGAAACGTGCCTCCCTGCCCAAAGGCGTTACGTCCGATACGCTGACCCTCGAACAAGCGGTGGGGTTGCTCCAGTTGCCCAGGCTCTTGGGCGCGCATCCTGAACTAGGGGGCAAAATTCAGGCTAGCCTCGGTCGCTTTGGTCCTTATGTGGTGTTGGATCAGGGCAAAGGCGTGAAGGAATATCGCTCCATTAAAGCAGGCGACGATGTACTGACCATTACGCTCGATCGCGCCCTCGAAATGCTGGCAGAACCCAAAGCCGGACGCGGCAGCCGTGGCGCTGCGAAACCCATCCGCGAACTCGGTGCCCATCCCGAAGACGGCGAACCCGTCAATATTTACGATGGTCCCTACGGTCCGTACATCAAGCACGGTAAGGTGAACGCCTCTCTGCCCGAAGGCGAAACCGTCGAAGCGATCGCCATGACTACCGCTGTGGAAGCTCTCAACGCAAAAGCGGGAACGAAGAAAACCGGGCGATCGCGCAAAGCCAGTACAGCCGCCGCTACTGCTGAAACTACCAAAGCAACCAAAGCCAGCGGCACAGCCAAAAAGATAGCCGCCAAAACAACGACTGGCACCAAAAAGACAACCGCTAAGAAAACAACCACCAAAAAATCAACCGCCAGCAAAAAAGCTTCAACGACGTGATCTTGTACTAACGCCATGAA